>CAJWWA010000219.1 GCA_913048495.1 uncultured Halieaceae bacterium | reverse complement strand
TTAGGTTTAGGATTTAGATTGAATTACGGAATTTTAAAATCTAGAGGAAATTTAATAGCAAGAATTGATGATAACGATATTATGCCAAAAACAAGGATTACCACGATCTGATCAAAAAGCGCCTGAAGCAATTGGCGCGCTGGGTTGTTGAACAGTCGGGCGGGACGGAACAGGTCAAGGTGTTTGTCGATACCGCCCCGCTGATGGAAAAGCCGCTGGCCGCAAAGGCTGGCGCGGGCTGGCAGGGCAAGCACACCAATCTTGTCTCGCGCGAGAACGGCTCCTGGCTGTTTCTGGGCACCATTCTGACAAGCGCGGAGCTGGCGGCAGACAGCGCCGAGACGGATCATTGCGGCACCTGCAGGAAATGCCTCGATG
The DNA here is from genome assembly GCA_913048495.1 of uncultured Halieaceae bacterium. Lineage (GTDB taxonomy): Bacteria > Pseudomonadota > Gammaproteobacteria > Pseudomonadales > Halieaceae > Pseudohaliea. Next base: position 5,501 of record CAJWWA010000219.1, on the reverse strand, counting down.
CCTGCCCGACCGACGCCTTTCCCGCGCCCTATCAGCTCGATGCGCGGCGCTGCATCTCCTACCTCACGATCGAGCACAAGGGCTCGATCGACGAGGCCCTGCGCCCGCTCATGGGCAACCGGGTGTTCGGCTGCGACGACTGCCAGCTGGTCTGCCCCTGGAACAAGTTCGCCTCGCCCACCGCCGAGGACGACTTTCGCCCGCGGCACGGGCTCGATGCGCCGGGGCTGGCCGAGCTGTTCGCCTGGGACGAGGCCACCTTCCTCAAGCGCACCGCCGGCTCGCCGATCCGCCGCGTCGGCTTCGAGCGCTGGCTGCGCAACCTCGCCGTGGGCTTGGGCAACGCGCCGACTTCAGCGCCGGTGGTCGAGGCGCTACGGGGGCGGCGCGACCATCCCTCGGCGCTGGTGCGGGAGCACGTCGAGTGGGCCCTGGCGCGGCACGGCGCGCTGTAGCGGGGCACCGCCGGGGCCAGGCCCGGCCTCGCCCGGTCGTCAGGCGTCGTCGATGAGCAGGAAGTTGTCGCGGTAGTAGCGCAGCTCGGCAATCGAGTCGCGAATGTCGTCGAGAGCGAGGTGGGCCCCCTTCTTGGTCACCCCCGCGGCGATATCGGGGCGCCAGCGCTGGACGAGGATCTTGAGCGCCGAGACATCGAGGTTGCGGTAGTGGAAGAAGCCTTCCAGCGCCGGCATGTGCCGGGCCATGAAGCGCCGGTCCTGGCAGATCGAGTTGCCGCACATGGGCGAGGCGCCCTCGGGCACCCATTCGCCGAGGAAGTCGATGGTCTGCTCGGCGGCGGCGCTTTCATCGACGACGCTGGCGCGGACCCGGTCGACCAGCCCCGAGCGCGTGTGGTGGGTGGTATTCCACTCATCCATGGCCGCCAGCACCGCCTCGTCCTGGTGAATGGCGAGCACCGGTCCCTCCGCGAGCGTGTTGAGGTCGCTGTCGGTGACGATCGTGGCGATCTCGATCACCCGGTCCCGGTCCGGGTCCAGTCCGGTCATCTCCATGTCCACCCATACCAGGTGGCTCGCATCGCGCATGCTGCTGTCTCCCGAGGCTCTCCCCCGAGTGTAGCTCGCTGCGTCCGTGCTCGACAGGCCCCGGTACCCCCCCCGATAATCCCGGCGATGACCAAGCGCAGACTGACCCGCCAGCAGGCCTGGCGCATCGAGAAGATCCAGGCCGAGCGCGCCCGGCGGGCGCGGCGCCGCGAAGTGACTGCCGGCGAGGACGGCGGCCTGGGCCCCGAGACCGAGGGCGTGGTCATCGCCCACTACGGCAGCCAGCTCGACGTGGAGGCGGCCGCAAACCCCGGCAGCAGCCTGCGCTGCCACCTGCGCGCGAACCTCGAGCGGCTGGTCACCGGGGACCGGGTCGTATTCCGCGCCGGCGAGCCCACCGGCGTGGTGGTCGCGCGGCTGCCGCGGCGGTCGCTGCTCACGAGGCCGGATGCGCGCGGCGTAGCGCGCCCGGTCGCCGCCAACATCGACCAGGTCGCTGTCGTGGTCGCGCCGGAGCCGGCGCCGCATGCCAACCTCATCGACCGCTACCTGGTGGCCACGGAAGCCATGGGCGCCGACGCGCTGCTGGTCCTGAACAAGGCAGACCTGCTGGGCGACGCCACCGCGGCCGCGGCCCTGGCGGCCCTCCTCGCCCCCTACCGGGCACTCGGTTACCGCGTGATCGAGACCAGCAGGGCAACGGCAGCGGAAACACTGGGCGCGGCGCTCGCGGGCCACACCAGCGTGCTCGTCGGCCAGTCGGGGGTCGGCAAGACCTCCCTCGTGAATGCGCTGCTGCCCGGGCTGGACCGGCGCACCGGCGAGCTCTCGGGCCCCGGCCGCAAGGGCCGGCACACCACGACCACCGCGGAGCTGCACCACCTGGCTACCGGCGGCGACCTGATCGACTCGCCAGGCATCCGCGAGTTCGGCCTGGACCACCTGCCGCGGGACGAGGTCGCCGCGGGTTTCAGGGAATTCCGGCCCTTCCTCGGCCACTGCCGCTTCCGCGACTGCCGCCACCGGGACGAGCCGGGCTGTGCGCTGCTCGCGGCGGTGGCGGCGGGAAAGATCAGCAGCGAGCGTCTCGCGAGCTACCGGCACATCGTCGACGACGACCAGGCGTAGCGCAGCGCGGGCCCCCATTGCGCCGACACGCTTGCGCCCGCGGCTACCGGTCCCGGTGCGCCAGCGGCATGCCGAGGCGGACGCGTGCGCCGGCGACACAGGCGTCGTCCCAGCGGATCGTGTCCGGCGGGAAGAGCAGGATTACCGTGGAGCCCAGGCAGAAGCGGCCCATCTCTTCGCCCCGGGCGAGGAACACGGGATCCGGTGGCGAGGCATAGTCCGTGAGCGTGTTGCGCCGGGGCGGCGGCGCGACCCGGCCCGCCCAGGTCGTCTCGATGCCGGCGACGATCATGGCGCCCACCAGGACCATGGCGAACGGACCGGAGGCTCCCTCGAAGTGGCAGACCAGGCGCTCGTTGCGGGCGAAGAGCCGGTCTACACCCGCGGCAGTTGCGGCGTTCACCGAGAACAGGCGGCCGGGCACGTAGCGCATGGCGGTGAGGCGGCCGTCGCAGGGCATGTGCACCCGGTGATAGTCCCGCGGCGACAGGTACAGCGTGGCGAAGGCACCGCCCCGGTAGCTCGCGGCCCGTGCCTCGTCGCCACCGAGCAGCGCGGAAAGGGAGAAGTCGCGACCCTTGGCCTGGAAAATGCGCTCGCCGTCGATGGCCCCGCCCTGGCTGACCGCGCCGTCCACGGGGCTGATCACGTCTGCTTCGGCAAGCGGCCGGGCACCGGGCTTCAGGGCGCGGGTAAAGAAGTCGTTGAAGCTCGCGTAGGCCTCCGGGAACGGCCGCTCCGCCTCGCCGAGGTCCACCCCGTAGTGACGCACGAAAGCACGGATTACCGCGTGCTTCAGCCAGCGCGGCCGCTCCAGATCGGCCAGCCGACCGGTGAGCCGCGACAGTGCGTGCTGCGGTACGCTATGCTGCAGCCAGAGGAAGGGTGCGTTCATGGCGCGTAGTGTACTGGCAAAGCCGCGGGCGGTCAGCGCGCCGGTGGTTGTCGCGCTCCTCGCCCTCGCCGGCGGGGTGCAGGCAGACAGCAACGAGTCGCTGGTCGGGTGGACTGCGCCCGTGCCGCCGGACCCGAACGCCACCAGCAGCAACTGGGTCGACACCGGCCACGCCTACGTGACCCACCAGGCCGAAGCACTGACCCAGTGGATGGACCAGTTCTTCGGCGACCCCAACTACAACCTCGAACAGGCCGAGTCCCTCCTGCGCCTGCAGCTCGTGGACAACTGGACCAGCGCTGACGGGCACGATCCGAAACCGCGGATCCGCGGCAAGCTGCAGCTGCCGCGCATTTCCCGGCGCCTGGACCTCGTCTTCTCCGACGAAGAGCAGGATTCCGAGATTCCCGGCGACGACCAGCTCGACGAGGAGGTGGGGCTGCAGTACCGGGTCAGCGACAAAGGGCGCAACCGCTTCGACTTTACCCTCAGCGCCAACACCGGCGGCCTCAAGCCCGGCGTTAAATACCGCAACCAGGGCCCCTGGGCGGAGGACCTCAACTACCGCTTCATCCAGCGCGTGCAGCACGAGAGCGACGAAGGCTTCTACGCCACCTCGCAATTCGACATCAACTACCGCCAGGGCGACAACGCCATCTGGCGCTGGACCCAGCGCGCCATCTACGGCGAGGAATCGGAGGGCGCCGAGTGGCGCTCGCGGCTCGCCATGCGCCAGCGCTACCGCGCGGCTACGCCCCGGCCGGTCGCCGTCGAGTACTTCGGCTCCGTCGACGGCGTCACCGACCCGGAGACCGAGGTGCGGAACTACCGCCTCGGCTTCGTGCTCCGGCGCCAGCTCTGGCGGCCCTACCTGTTCGTGGAGGTTGAACCCAGCTACAACTGGCGCCTGCAGCCGGACGACATCCGCCGCAAGGGCGTCCTCGGCGTGGTTCTGCGACTGGAGTTCGCCCTGCAGCGCGATCTCGCCCGCCCGCCGGCGCCGGAGCCCGAGGGCCGGTCGGACCGCGACTCCCCGGGCAGCTGAGGCTGCGAGCACCGGAGGCCACACCGCTCAACCGCCAGCATAGCGACTACCCCGGGTCCGGCCGGTAACGCCGACCCGCCGCGGACTGCGGCACCTCGTTGCCTCCGCTCCTCTCTTCCAAAGCCCCTCAGGCCGTCGTCACGAGCCTGCCTCACGGGCTTGCCTCACGGGCTTGCCTCACGGGCTTGCCTCACGGGCTTGCCTCGCAGGCCCGACGCACAGCCAAGGGAATATTTTCCCATTCTTCTTGACGAAGGCAATAACTGGGATTAAATTCCCATTTAAGGCTGTTGCCGACTTCTCCCATCGAGCCTGCACCGGAGGTGTGACCCATGAACCACGAGCTCCTGTTCCGACCCAAGACCCTGGCCACGGCCAGCGCCCTCGCCCTCGTCCTGACCGCCTGCGGTGGCGGCGGCGGCGGCGGTACCGCCAGCACACCGAGCACGCCGGCACCGGCGCCGACGGAGGACGGCAGCGGTGACGGCACCACCACCGAGGTGCCGGAGCGCCGCCTGAGCGGCAGCATCACGGGCTTCGGCAGCGTGTTCGTGGGCGGGGTCAAGTTCGAGACCGACGACGCCGAGATCATCATCGACGGCGAGCCGGCCAGCGAGCGGGACCTCGCGGTGGGCATGGTGGTGCTCCTCGATGGCACCGTGAATGACGACGGCAGCACGGGCACCGCCACGCGCATCGTCTACGACGACGAGCTGACCGGCCCCATCGAGAGCATCGAGCCCTCCGCCGACGGCGACGCCCTGCTCCTGGTGGTCCTCGGCTTCAACGTCATCGTGGAACGCACCGGCACCGTCTTTGACGACGTGACCTTCGAAACCCTAGCCGTCGGTGACGTGGTCGAAGTCTCCGGCTTCCCGCAGGAGGGCAACCGCCTGCGCGCCACCCGCATCGAGCGCAAGGACGATTTCGTGCCCGGCAGCACCGAGGTGGAGCTCAAGGGCATCGCGCGCAACGTGACAGCGGACAGCTTCACCATCGGCGCCGTCACCGTCGATACCAGCGGCGCATTCATCGACGAAGACGACGCTGCGCTCGCGGACGGCGTGCGCGTCGAGGTGTACGGCACGTTGGCGGACGGCGTACTCACCGCCACCGAAGTGGATACGGAGGACGGCCCCGCCGGCGGTCTCTCGGAGGGTGACGCCGTCTCCATCGAGGGCGCGATCAGCGCCTACGTGGACGACAGCGACTTCCGCGTTCGCGGCCTGCCGGTCGATGCCGGCAACGCAGCGCGCTCGCCGGCCGACCTTGCTCTCGCGGACGGCACCATCGTCCGGGTGAGCGGTACCTGGGACGGCGAGCGCCTCATCGCCGACCGCATCGGCAGCCGTCGCGGGCGGATAGAGATCGAGGGACCGGTGGGTGCTGTCGACCCGGACAGCGGGCTGATCGATATCGCCCTCGC
>CAJWWA010000218.1 GCA_913048495.1 uncultured Halieaceae bacterium | reverse complement strand
GCTGCTTTCGACCGACAAGGCGGTCCGGCCCACGAACATCATGGGTGCGTCCAAGCGCTTCGCCGAGCTGATCCTGCAGGGGCTGGCGCAGGAGGACACGGACACGCGCTTCTGCATGGTGCGCTTCGGCAACGTGCTCGGTTCCTCCGGCTCCGTGGTGCCGCTGTTCCGCGACCAGATCGAGCGCGGCGGCCCGGTGACCGTGACCCACCCGGAGGTGTCGCGCTACTTCATGAGTATCCAGGAGGCGGCGCAGCTCGTCCTCCAGGCGAGTGCCATGGGGACCGGCGGCGACGTCTTCGTTCTCGACATGGGCGAGCCGGTGCAGATCGTCGACCTGGCCAAGCGCATGATCCGCCTGAGCGGTCACGAGGTCGGCGCCCGCGGGCCCGGCCACAACGGGGTGGAGGTCGAGTTCATCGGCCTGCGGCCGGGTGAGAAGCTGCACGAGGAGCTGCTGCTCGGCACCTCCGTCAGCGGCACCGGGCACCCGATGATCATGCGCGCGGAAGAAGAGAGCCTCGGCTACCGCGAGGTGCGCAAGGCGCTGACCCGGATGCGCGAGTGCTGCGAGGCCATGGACTGCCGCGGCATCACCGAGATCCTCTCGGAGGCGGTGAGCGGCTTCGCCAGCCACGAGGTGCGCCACGATCATCTCTGGGTCAAGCAGGGCCGCGCCGTGCGCCGTGCGAGCCGCGGCGAAGCGGCCGAGTCCAACGTCAAGACGCTGTTTGCCGGCAAGGCGGCGACGGACTGATTCACCACAGCCAACGGGGACTGCATGGCTGACTTCGATGTCTTCAACGGCGACGCAGACGGGATCTGCGCGCTGCTCCAGCTCCGGCTCGCGGAGCCGCGGGACGCCACCCTGGTCACCGGTGTGAAGCGGGATATCTCGCTCCTCGGCCGCGTGCAGGCAGGGGAGGGCGACCGGGTCACGGTGCTCGACATCTCCCTCGACAAGAACCGGGAACCGCTGGAGGGGCTGCTCGGCGCCGGGGCCCGCGTCTGGTACTGCGACCACCACTTTGCCGGCGACATCCCGGCGCATCCGGGGCTCGAGGCACATATCAATACCGAGGCCACGGTGTGCACCAGCTCGCTGGTCAACGGCTACCTCGAGGGCGCCCACCGCCCCTGGGCCGTGGTCGGCAGCTTCGGCGACAACCTGCGCGAGAGCGCCGCGGCCCTCGCCCGGCCCCTGGGTCGCTCCGGGGAGCAGCTCGAGCGCCTGGAGAACCTGGGTATCTACATCAACTACAACGGCTACGGGCCGGACCCGGACGAGCTGCATTTTCACCCGGCGGACCTGTTCCGTGAGCTCCTGCCCTACGCCGAGCCCGAGGACTTCATGGCCGACAACCGGCCGATCTTCGAGCGCCTCGAGACCGGCTACCACGAGGACCTCGGCGCCGCCCGGGAACTGTCGCCGGAGTATGCCGACGCCCACGCCGCGGTGTTCGTCCTGCCCGCGGCGTCCTGGTCGCGGCGCGTATCCGGCGTCTACAGCAACGAGCTGACCAACGCCAATCCGGACCGGGCGCACGCGGTGATCACGCCGAAGCGCGATGGCGGGCTGCTGGTGAGCGTGCGCGCGCCGCTCAGCAACCGTTCCGGGGCCGACGAGCTCTGCCGCGAGTTTCCCACCGGTGGCGGTCGCGCCGCCGCCGCGGGGATCAACGACCTGCCGGAAGACCAGCTGCAGACCTTCATCGACCGCTTCGCGGGCTTCTATGCGTCCCGCTGATCGGCCGGCCGCCGAGGGTCGTGGACTGGGATGACCTGAAGGTGCTCCTGGCCCTCGCCCGGCGGGGGTCGGCGCGGGCTGCGGCGACGGAGCTCGGCGTCAGCACCTCCACGGTGACCCGCCGCCTCGACGCCCTCGAGCGCGACCTCGGCAGCCTGCTCTTCGACCGCACGCCGGACGGCTACCGCATGACCGCGGCCGCCGAGGCCCTGCTGCCCTCGGCGGAGCAGGTGGAGGAGGAGCTGATCGCGGCGGAGCGGCGCATCACCGGCGGCGATCGCGAGCTGCGCGGGAGTATCCGCCTGACCATGCCGCCCGCGGGCAGCCTCGGCCGCCTGGTCAGCTGCCTTCAGCGTTTCGCGGCGACCTACCCGGGCATCGAACTGCAGCTGCTGCCCGCGGAAGACTCCCTGGATCTCGCACGTCGCGAGGCGGACATGGCCATCCGCGTGCTTCCGGCGGGTACCGCGCTGCCGGATTACCTGATCGGTCGGCGCCTGTCCGCGCTCAGCCTGTCGACCTACGTCCACCGGGACCTGCTGGACCCGGCTTCGCCGGAGGACGTCGGCCACCTGGTCTGGATCGGCAAGGCACCGCTCGGCGAGCGCCAGGACTGGCTCGCCGCCACCCCCTGGCCGGACCTGCCGGTGCGCCACGCCATCGACGACCACGACCTGCTGGTCGCCGCGCTCCGCTCCCGCATGGGCATGGCCTACCTGCCCTGCATTGCCGTGGCCGATGAGCCCGATATCGTGCGGGTCCCCGGCGCGCCGGTGAACTACCACGGCGATGTCTGGGTCCTCACCCACCGCGACCTGCGCATGAGCGCGCGCCTGCGGCTGCTGCGCGAGGCCATCGCCGAGGCCTTCGACGACATCCGCCCCCTGCTGGATACCCGCGAAAACGACTGAGCCCCACTCGGCTGCAAGCCACCGAAGCAAGAATGCTGTTGCAAAAACGCAACGAAGGCGATTACTTTCGGAGAGTTCCTTGCAGTAACGGAAACACCTAGCCTGTCTCCTGTCACCACGCAATGCCCAAGGGAGGCAAGACGATGACCCACACTGCACTGAGGCGCTATTCCTTCAACCGCCCTTCCAGTAGCCGCCACGCGCTGAACCGGTACCTGCTCACGACCGTCGGTGTGCTACTGTCCACGGTCACGCTGACCGCGATGGCGGCACCCTCGGAGCGCGAGCGTTTCGCCGAGTGCCGGGACCTCGCTGAGGCCCACTACGGTGACGATACCCGCGTGCGTCTCTACAACATCCGCAACCGCGCCGGTACCACCGAGCTTCGCCTGCGGGTGAACCCGGCCGACGCGGCGGGCGCGAACCTGCTGTGCACGGCGCCGGCAGACGAGGATGCCGTGCTGCGCACCCGCGACGGCGTGGCCATCGAGCCGGCCGCGAGCGCTCCGGTCGCCCTCGCCGAGCGCTGAGCATCGCCAGCGGCGGCGGCCTGGCGTACCATCGGGGCAGTACGAATGCCTCGAGGAGCCCACCATGCCCCGCCGCCTGGCCCTGTTCGCTCTGCTGCTCGCCAATGTCGTCGGTGCGGAAGCGCCCCCGCCTGAAGCGGAACGGGGGAGCATGCCCGCCGCCGTCCAGGCACAGCCGGCACTCGACGGGGCCGCGATCATCGCCCGGGCGCACGCCGCCGCGGGCGGTGAGCACTTCGTGAAGCCGGGCACGCTCTTCCTCGCCGGCTATAACATCATCCGCCCCCCCGGTGGCGGCGAGGTGCTCTGGGACCGCTACGCCATGTGGCGCCAGTTCGCCGATGACAAGCCCGATGCCCACCGGGCCAGCGGCCGCGTGCGCATCGAGGCCTGGACCGGGCAGGACCTGGCACTGCTGCTGACCTTCGACGGCGAGACCACCTACGACGAGGACGGCCCGGTGGAGGACCAGTCCGCGAATGCGATGTGGTCCAGCAACTTCGGCTTCGGCGCCATCCGCAACGCGCTGGACCCGGGCTGGAAGCAGGCGCGCATGCCCGATGACCTCATCGACGGCGAGCCGGCCTTCCTGGTCCGGCTCACGGACCCCGCCGGCGGCGAGACGCTCTTCGGCTTCCGCCAGTCCGACTACGCGATCCTTTACGTCGGCTTCGACACCCCCCGCGGCTGGCACGAGCGGCGCTACTCCCACTTCTTCAGCAAGCCCGGTAGCGACTGGGTGCAGGCGGGGCGGGTGCGCCTCTTCTACGACGGCGTGAAGAAGAACGAGGCCATCTGGACGGACTACCGGGTGGGCGAGCCGTTCGACCCGTCGCTGTTCCGCGTGGAGGCCGCGCCGGCGGCGCCGAGCTGGTGACGGCGCGCGATCCGGCAACCCTGCACCCGCGCCTCGCCGCCGACACGCATTGCCTGGGCGCGCTGTCCTCCGCCCTGCTGCTCCTGCACCGGGAGGCGGCGCTGCACTGGTTCATCCTCGTGCCCGACACCGGCTGCGACGATCTCACGGACCTCGCGGCCGACGAGCGCGAATGTCTCCTCGGGGACGCGACGGCGCTCGGTCACTTCCTGAAGGCGGAGTTTGCCTACCCCAAGGTCAACGTGGGCGCCCTCGGCAACGTGGTACCGCAGCTGCACCTGCACGTGATCGGCCGGCGGCCGGGGGACGTCTGCTGGCCGGACCCGGTGTGGGGGCGGCCTCTGCCGGGGCACGCCTGGAGCGGTGAGGCACTGCAGGCGCTCATCGGACGCCTGGGGCCGCTCGGGCTGCGGGCTCTCTCCTAGGACCCGCCGTCAGTCCTCGACGTCGTCCACCGAGAGCTGACCGCTGAACATGCGGCGCAGGTGGGCCCAGGACATGCCCACGCCGAGGATCAGCGACAGCAGGAGCAGTGCCAGCCAGGCGAGCGCCCGCGTGCTGTCGAGGGACAGCCAGCCGATATCGATGAACAGCCAGATGATGGCGCCGAAGAGCGCGGCGCCGAGGATCACCCCGAGCCAGCCGATGGCGAGGAAGGTCGCGCGCAGGTAGATGATCCAGCCGATGAGCAGCGCCAGCCCGATGATGGCGACCACGGGCCCCAGCCGCGTCTCGCTGTCGACCACCCAGGAGAGATAGGAGAAGGCCGTCGGGTTGTAGGTGCCGAAGACCAGCACCGCGGCAAAGAGCCAGCGGATCAGGAAACTGCCAGCGTCGAAGCGGCTCGCCATGGTCGGAGTTCTCCTCGGAGGGGAGTCCAGAAAGTAATCCATCCCCGGCCGCGGGGCAATGGCCCCGGCCCCTGTTTCAGGGGGCCGGATTGGAGTACTGCTGGTGGATGGCGTCGACGGCCTTGCGCAGATCCCGGGGGAGGCTGAGGTCGATGCTCGAGATATTCGTCTCGAGCTGTTCGAGCGTCGTTGCACCGATGATGTTGCTGGTGACGAAGGGCTGCTGGTTGACGAACGCCAATGCAAGCTGCGCCGGGTCCACGCCCGCCTCGGCCGCGAGCGCCAGGTAGGCCTCGGTGGCTGCGGCGGCCTGCGGGTTGTCGTAGCGGGCGAAGCGGGGGAAAAGCGTGAGCCGTGCGCCCTCGGGCCGCGCCCCGCCGGCGTACTTGCCGGAGAGCAGGCCGAAGGCCAGCGGCGAGTAGGCGAGCAGCCCGACCTGCTCGCGGATGGCGATCTCCGCCAGGCCGACCTCGAAGGAGCGGTTCAGGAGGTTGTAGGGGTTCTGGATGCTGACGATACGCGGCAGGCCGGCCTCGCGCGCCAGGCGCAGGTATTCGAGCACGCCCCAGGGCGTCTCGTTGGAGATGCCGACCTGGCGGACCTTGCCCTCTTTCACCAGCTCGCCGAGGGCGGCCAGGGTCTCGGCGATGGCGACGCCGTCGTCCTCGAAGTGGCGATAGCCGAGGTGGCCGAAAAAGTTCGTGCGCCGCTCGGGCCAGTGCACCTGGTAGAGGTCCAGGTAGTCGGTACCGAGCCGGGCGAGGGAGCCCTCGAGGGCCGCGCGTACCGAGGCGGCGTCGAGCCGCGGACCGCCGCGGATGTGGTCGACCCCCGCGTTCTGGTCGCCACGCCCGGCGACCTTGCTGGCCAGCACCACCCGGTCGCGCCGGCCGCCCGCCTTGAGCCAGGCGCCGATGTGTTCCTCGGTGCGGCCCTGGGTCTCCGGCCGCGGCGGTACCGGGTACATCTCTGCGGCGTCGATGA
>CAJWWA010000217.1 GCA_913048495.1 uncultured Halieaceae bacterium | reverse complement strand
CCAGATCAACCGTGTTACCAGATGCATCCGTCAGCGTGACATCATCGATCCCAGAACCGCCCGATATCGTCTGGATGTCATTCGTGCTGACCGTGACACTGTCATCTCCAGCACTGCCAACAACGACCTCTACACCCGACAGAGACGCTTCGTTCGTCTCACCTACAAGGACGACCGTGTCCGTGCCATCACCGCCTTCGGCTGTAACGCCTGCTGACCCATCCAACTCCAGCAGATCATCATCCTGACCACCATCAACGAAATCCGCACCGCCGCCGCCAATCAGCGTGTCTGACCCTGAACCGCCAAGTAGCGTGTCGGCACCATCGCCGCCATCGCGCCGCTGCTCGGCCTGCTCGGGACCGTGGTGGGGATGATCAAGGTGTTCTCCGAGATCATGGTGCAGGGCACGGGCAATGCCAGCGCGCTCGCCGGGGGCATCTCCGAGGCCCTGATCACGACCGCGGCGGGGCTGAGCGTTGCCATCCCGGCGCTGGCCATGCACCGCTTCTTTACCGGCCGCGTGGACGAGATCGTGGTCGGCCTCGAGCAGGAGTCCATTCGCTTCGTCGACGCCCTTCACGCGCGGGAGAGCGGGGAGAAAACCCCGTGAAATTCCGCCGCCGGCGGCGGGAGGAGCCGGGGCTGAATCTTACGCCGCTGATCGACGTGGTGTTCCTGCTGCTGATCTTTTTCATGGTCTCGACCACCTTCACCCGGGAGACGCGGCTGCTCGTCGACCTGCCGGAGGCTGACGCAGCGCCTGCCACGCAGGCCCCGCGGCAAATCGAGCTGCTGGTGGACGAGGCGGGCGCCTACCGGGTCAACGGCGAGGCGCTGGTCGACCGGCGCGTACGCACCATCCAGGCCGCGCTCTACGAGTACTCGCAGGGGGATACGACGCTGCCGCTGCTCATTTCCGCCGACGCCGACACCAGCCACGCGGCGGTGGTCCGCGCCATGGACGCGGCCGGGCAGATGGGCTTCTCCCGCCTCAGCATCGCCACGCTGCGCCCGGGCCCCGACGCCTAGCGCAAGGCCCGCGCGGACGCGGTAGAATGCGCGGCTTCGGGGCGCTGCGGTACCGGCCCGGTGCCGTGCCGGCGTCCCGGCGAGCAGGAGTCTCAACCATGGCCTTTACCGTCGTCATTCCGGCGCGCTATGCCTCGACGCGCCTTCCCGGCAAGCCGCTGGCCAGCATCGGCGACCGGCCGATGCTGCAGCACGTGTGGGAGCGGGCCGGCGCCAGCGGCGCGGCGCGCGTCGTGATCGCCACCGACGACACGCGCATCCGCGAGGCAGCGGCAGGGTGGGGCGCCGACGTGCTGCTGACCCGGGATGACCACCCGTCGGGCACCGATCGGCTTGCGGAGGTCGCCGCCGAGCTTGCTCTCGACGACGACGCGATCGTGGTCAACGTGCAAGGTGACGAGCCGTTGATCCCGCCCGCGGTCATCGACCAGGTGGCGGAAAACCTGCGCCAGCGCCTCTGGGCCTCCGTGGCCACCCTCTGCGAGCCGCTCGGCAGCCGCGAGCAGCTCGACAACCCGAACGTGGTCAAGGTCGTCGCCGACGGCGCCGGCCGGGCGCTGTACTTCAGCCGTGCCCCCATCCCCTATCCCCGCGATGCGAAAGCGGCCGAGGGCGCGACCCCCTGGCGCCGGCACATCGGCCTCTACGCCTACCGCGCGGGTTTCCTTCGGCGCTTCGTGGGCTGGCCCGTGGTGCCCCCCGAGGCCCTGGAGCAGCTCGAGCAGCTGCGCGCCCTGTACCACGGCGAGGCGATTCACGTGGCCGACGCCTGCCGCCCTGTGCCCGGCGGCGTCGATACGCGGGAGGACCTCGAGCGATTGCGCGCGCACTGGACCAAGGGGCGCGCGGAATGAGCGGTGAGACCGGCGTGCTCTTCGTCTGCCTGGGCAACATCTGCCGCTCCCCCACGGCGGATGCCGTGTTCCGCGAGCAGGTCGCGCGGGCGGGGCTTGCCGACCGGGTGCACATCGACAGCTGCGGCACTGCCGGCTATCACGTGGGCGAACCGCCGGATGCACGCGCGACCGCGGCCGCGGCCCGGCGCGGCTACGACCTGTCGCCCCTGCGCGCGCGCCAGTTCGATCCCGCGGACTTCAAGCGCTTCGACTACATCCTCGCCATGGACGAGAGCAACCTCGCCCATCTCGAGGCCCGGCGCCCCGCCGACTACCGCGGCCGGCTGGACCTGTTCCTCGCCCTGGCCCCGGCGCTGGGCCGGCGGGAGGTGCCGGACCCGTACTACGGCGGCGAGCGCGGCTTCGAGGAGGTCCTCGACCTCGTGGAGGGCGCGGGTGAGGCGCTGCTGGCGGAGCTGATCGGTGCCGGGCGCGGCTGAAGACCTCACTGCGCTGACGACCCTGCGGTTGCCGGCAAAGGCCGCGGCCCGCCGCGATGTCACGGACCTGCCCGCGCTGCGGGAAGCCCTCGCCGACGCCCGCGCCGCGGGCCTGCCCGTTATCGTGCTCGGCGAGGGCAGCAACGTGGTCTTCGCCGGCGACGTGGATGCGCTGGTGCTGCGCTACACGGCGACCGGCCGCGAGGTAATTGCCGAGGATGACGCCAGCGTCACGCTCCGCGTCGCCGCCGGCGAGCACTGGCACACGCTGGTCTGCTGGTGCCTCGAGCAGGGCTACCACGGCCTCGAGAACCTCGCGCTCATTCCCGGCACCGTGGGCGCCGCGCCGATCCAGAACATCGGCGCCTACGGCGTCGAACTGGCGCCCTTCGTCGAGGCGGTGCACGCGGTGCGTATCGCCGATGGCGAAACGCTGACCCTCTCCCGGGCGGAGTGCGCTTTCGCCTACCGCGACAGCATCTTCAAGGGCGCGCTACGTGACGCGGTGGTCATCACCGCCGTCGATTTCCGCCTGCCGCGTGCGCACGTACCGGTCACGGACTACCCGTCGCTGCGCGAGGCGCTCGCCGGGCAGGCGGCGCCTCCCGAGCCCCGGGACGTGTTCGACGCGGTGGTGGCCCTGCGCCGGGCGCGCCTGCCGGATCCGGCAACCACCCCGAATGCCGGCAGCTTCTTCAAGAACCCGGTAGTCGACGCAGCGACGGCGGAGGCGCTTGCGCGCCGCTACCCCGGCATGCCGCAGTTCGCGGCCCCCGGTGGCCGCAAGCTCGCCGCCGGCTGGCTCATCGAGCAGTGCGGCTGGCGCGGTGCCGAGGGCGAGGGTGTTGCGGTGCACCCGGGCCACGCGTTGGTGCTGGTCAGCCGCGGCGGTGACGGGCGCGCGCTGCTGGCCCTCGCGCAGCGTATCCAGGACTCGGTGGCTGAGACCTTCGGCTGCCGCCTGGAGATCGAGCCGCGCGTGTACGGGGCGGCGGCATGAGCGGTTTCGACGCCGAGGCCTTTCTCAAGACGCTGACGACCCGCTGCGGCGTCTACCAGATGTACGCCGCCGACGGCGCGCTGCTCTACGTCGGCAAGGCGCGCAACCTGAAGAGCCGGGTCGCCTCCTATTTCCGCAACCGGGGCCTCAACGCCAAGACCGTGGCCCTGGTATCGCGCATCGCCGATATCCAGGTGACGGTGACGGCGACGGAGGTCGATGCGCTGCTGCTCGAGCACAACCTGATCAAGAGCCACCGGCCACCGTTCAACATCCTGCTCAAGGACGACAAGTCCTACCCCTATATCTTCCTGTCGAGCGAGGACCGCTTTCCGCGCCTGGCGCTGCACCGCGGACCGAAGCGGCGCAAGGGGCGCTACTTCGGCCCCTACCCGAGCGCCGGGGCCGTGCGCCGTTCCCTCCACTTCCTGCAGAAGGTCTTCAAGGTCCGCCAGTGCGAGGACAGCTATTTCCGCAACCGCTCGCGCCCCTGCCTGCAGTACCAGATAGACCGCTGCACGGCGCCCTGCGTGGACCTCGTCTCCGCTGACGATTACGCCGAGCAGGTCGAGAACACGGCGCTGTTTCTAGAGGGCAAGAACCAGGAGCTGATGGTGCGCCTGGCCGACGACATGGAGCAGGCCGCCGCGGAGCTCGCTTACGAGAAGGCGGCAGTGTTGCGCGACCAGCTGCGCCAGCTGCAGCACGTGCAGGCCACCCAGGGCGTGGAGGGCGGCAGCGGCGACCTCGACCTGCTCGCAGCGGTGACCGAGGGCGGCCACAGCTGCGTACAGGTGCTGTTCGTGCGCGGTGCGCGGGTGCTCGGCAGCCGCACCTTCTATCCCGCGACCAAGCTCGCCGAAACGCCGGAGGGGCTGCTCGGCGCCTTCCTGCCGCAGTTCTACCTGAACGAGGGGCGCGCCCTGCCTCCCGAGATCGTGCTCAACGCGGCGCCGGAGGACAGCGAGACGCTCGAGGAGGCCTTCAGCCTGCAGGCCGGGCGCCGGGTCCGCCTGCGTCACCGGGTGCGCGAGGCCCGGGCCCGCTGGCTGCAGATGGCCGAGCAGACCGCCGCGACCAACCTCGCGGCCCACCTCGCCGGCCGGGAGAGCACCCAGGAGCGGCTGCAGGCATTGCAGGAAGTGCTGGAACTCGAGGCCTACCCGCAGCGGATGGAATGTTTCGACATCAGCCACTCCAGCGGCGAGGCCACCGTCGCGTCCTGCGTGGTCTTCGACGAGAACGGCCCGCGCAAGGCGGATTACAGGCGCTTCAACATCGACGGTATCACCGCGGGCGACGACTATGCGGCGATGGAACAGGCCCTGAGCCGCCGCTTCAGGCGCCTGAAGGCGGGGGAGGGCAGCGTACCGGACGTGCTCTTCATCGATGGCGGCAAGGGACAGGTGCAGCAGGCGCTCGACGTGCTGGCCGAGCTCGAGCTGGAGGGGATCCTGGTGGTCGGCGTCGCCAAGGGCGTGACGCGCAAGGCCGGCTTCGAAACGCTGGTGCTCGGCGCCTCGGGCATCGAGCAGAACCTGCCCGCGAACAGCCCGGCCCTGCACCTCATCCAGCAGATCCGGGACGAGGCGCACCGCTTCGCCATCAGCGGCCACCGGGCGCGCCGGGACAAGGCGCGGCGCGGCTCGCGGTTGGAGGATATCCCCGGCGTCGGCGCCAGGCGGCGGCGCGAACTGCTGCGGCATTTCGGCAGCGCGAAGGGCGTCGCCAACGCCAGCGTCGACGAGCTGAAAAAAACCCAGGGCATCAGTGCTACCATGGCCCAGCAGATCTACGACCACCTGCACAGCACGGCGGACTAGGTCGGCAGCTCCAGGAACCACGAGACAGCGCCTTGCCGATCAATATTCCCAACGCCCTGACCCTGCTGCGGATCCTCCTGATCCCGGTCCTCGCCGTGGTGTTCTACCTGCCTTTCCAGGGACACCTGCTGGTCGCGGCCGGTATTTTCACCCTCGCCGCGGTGACCGACTGGTTCGACGGCTACCTGGCCCGGCGCCTGGGCCAGATGACGCCGTTCGGCGCCTTCCTCGACCCGGTGGCCGACAAGCTCATGGTCGCGGTGGCCCTGGTGCTCCTGGTCGAGCGCCACGACACGCCGCTGTTCACCCTCGCCGCCTGCGTGATCATCGGCCGGGAGATCGTGATCTCGGCGCTGCGGGAGTGGATGGCGGAGCTGGGCGAGCGGACCTCGGTGGCCGTCTCCTACATCGGCAAGGTCAAGACGGCGTTCCAGATGGTGGCGGTCATCGGCCTGCTGGCCATCGACCCGGCGCGCGACGGCACCTGGCTGCTGGGCCTCTGCTACCTGCTCCTGTACACGGCCGCCGTGCTCACGCTCTGGTCCATGGTCGCCTACCTCCGCGCCGCCGCCCACGTAATCCGTGCCCGGGAGGGCATGTCTTGACTGGCGGCGGGGAAGGCCTACAATTGGCGCCCTCACCCAAGGGTGAGCGCTCTTACGGCCCGACGGCCGGTCAGAAGCGGGAATAGCTCAGTTGGTAGAGCGCAACCTTGCCAAGGTTG
>CAJWWA010000216.1 GCA_913048495.1 uncultured Halieaceae bacterium | reverse complement strand
GCCTGCCGGCTCGCCAACAAGGCCGCCGGCCGGGGTCACCGGGTTTTCCTGCACTGCGCCGACGAGGCGCAGGCACGCAGTCTTGACGAGCTGCTGTGGCAGTTCCGCCCCGATGCCTTCCTGCCCCACGCGCTGGTCGGCGAGGCGGCCGGCGAGGCGGTCCTCATCGGCTGGGGACAGGACCCGGGCGACCACGACGACCTGCTGATCAACCTGGACCTCAGCCCGCCCGCCTTCTTTCCCCGCTTCCACCGCGTGGCCGAGGTGGTCACCCGCGACGAGGCCAGCCTGCAGGCGCTGCGCGCGGCCTGGCAGTTCTACAAGGAGCGCGGCTACGCGTTGGAAAAGCACGATCTGCGACGCGTATAATCGCCGGCTTCCCCGAGCTGCCCTGAGCGAAGCTACACCCCGATGGACAAGACCTTCAAGCCCGCCGAGATCGAGAAGCGCTGGTACGCGCACTGGGAAGACAGCGGCTATTTCGCCCCCAGCGGCAGCGGCGACCCCTACTGCATCATGATCCCGCCGCCGAACGTGACCGGCAGCCTGCACATGGGCCACGGCTTCCAGCAGACGCTCATGGATGCGCTGATCCGCTACCACCGCATGCAGGGCAACGACACGCTGTGGCAGGTGGGCACGGATCATGCCGGCATCGCCACGCAGATGGTGGTCGAGCGACAGCTCGAGGCGGAAGGCAAGGACCGGCACGAGCTCGGCCGGGAGGCCTTTATCGAGCGCATCTGGCAGTGGAAAGGCGAATCCGGCGGCAATATCACGCGGCAGCTGCGGCGCCTCGGCACCTCCCCGGACTGGTCGCGGGAACGCTTCACCATGGACGACGGCCTGTCCCGGGCCGTGCAGGAAGTGTTCATCCGCCTCTACCGGGAGGGCCTCATCTACCGCGGCCAGCGGCTGGTCAACTGGGACCCGGCGATGCATACCGCCATCTCCGACCTCGAGGTCATCGCCGAGGAGGAGAAAGGCCACCTCTGGCATTTCCGCTACCCGCTCTCCGACGGCAGCGGCCACCTCACCGTGGCCACGACGCGCCCGGAGACGATGCTCGGCGACGCGGCCGTGGCGGTACACCCGGAGGACGAGCGCTACGCGCACCTGGTCGGCAGGACCGTCGACCTGCCCCTGGTCGGCCGGCAGATTCCCATCGTCGCCGACGATTACGTCGACCGCGACTTCGGCACCGGCTGCGTCAAGATCACGCCGGCGCACGATTTCAACGACTACGCGCTCGGCCAGCGCCACGACCTGCCGCTGATCAACATCCTCAATGCCGACGCCACGCTCTCCGACGAGGCCCCCGAGTTCTACCGCGGGCTCGACCGCTTCACCGCCCGCGAGCGGGTGGTCGAGGATCTCGACCAGCTGGGTCTGCTGGAAAAGGTCGAGGACCACACGCTGAAGGTGCCGCGCGGCGACCGCAGCGGCGTGGTCATCGAGCCCTGGCTGACACCGCAGTGGTACGTGGACGCGAAGAAGCTCGCCGGCCCCGCCATCGACGCCGTGGAAAAGGGCGACATCAACTTTGTGCCGAAACAGTGGGAAAACACCTATTTCGCCTGGATGCGCGACATCCAGGACTGGTGCATCAGCCGCCAGCTCTGGTGGGGACATCGCATCCCCGCCTGGTACGACGCAGAGGGCAATGTCTACGTCGGCGCCGACGAGGCGGCCGTGCGAGCCGAGCACGGCCTCGACGAGGCCCTGCCCCTGCACCGCGACGAGGACGTCCTCGACACCTGGTTCTCCTCGGCGCTGTGGACCTTCTCCACCCTCGGCTGGCCCGAGGACACCGCGGAACTCGCGCGCTACCACCCGACCTCGGTCCTCGTGACCGGCTTTGACATCATCTTCTTCTGGGTCGCCCGGATGATCATGATGACGCTGCATTTCCGCGGGGAAGTACCCTTCCGCACGGTCTACGTAACCGGTCTCGTGCGCGACAGCGAAGGGCAGAAGATGTCCAAGTCCAAGGGCAACGTCCTCGACCCGGTCGACCTCATCGACGGCATCGACCTCGAGGACCTCGTTGCCAAGCGCACCGCCGGCATGATGCAGCCGCGCCTCGCGGCCAGGATCGAGAAAGCCACGCGCAAGCAGTACCCGGAGGGTATCAGCGCCTACGGCACCGACGCCCTCCGCTTCACCTTCTGCTCCCTCGCCTCCACCGGCCGCGACATCAAGTTCGACCTCGGCCGGATCGAGGGCTACCGCAACTTCTGTAACAAGATCTGGAACGCGGCGCGCTACGTGCTCATGAACACCGAGGGCGAGGACTGCGGCCAGGAGGCATCGGCCCCGGTCAGCTACCACCTCGTGGACCGCTGGATCCGCTCGCGCCTGCAGGACACCGTCGGCGAGGTCCACCGCGCCCTCGGCAACTACCGCTTCGACATCGCCGCGCAGGTGCTCTACGACTTCATCTGGAACGAGTACTGCGACTGGTATCTCGAGCTGTCGAAGGTGGCGCTCCGCGACGGCGCGGAAGATGAAGCCGCCCTGCGCGGCACGCGCCAGACCCTGGTGCAGGTGCTCGAGAGCGTGCTGCGGCTGCTGCACCCGTTCATGCCCTTCATTACCGAGGAAATCTGGCAGGCCGTCGCACCCCTCGCCGGCGTCACCGGTCCGACCATCATGCTGCAGGCCTACCCGCAGGTGGACCCGGCCCGCGTGGACACGGCTGCGAGCGCGGAGCTAGAATGGATCAAGGCTATCGTGCTCGGCGTACGCAACATTCGTGGAGAGATGAACGTCGCGCCCGGCAAAACGGTTGACGTACTGCTGCGCAACGGGACTGAGAACGATAACAAGCGGCTGCAGGACAATCGGACCTTCCTCATGCAACTGGCGAGGCTCGGCAGCGTCCGCTTCCTGGAAGCCGACGAGGCCGTACCCGCTGCCGCCACGGCCCTCGCCGGCGACCTGGAAATTCTCGTGCCGCTGGCCGGACTCATCGATCGCGACGCCGAGCTCGCCCGGCTGGCGCGCGAACTGGGCAGAATCGAGGGCGAAGTGAAGCGCCTGCGCGGCAAGCTCGATAACCCGGGCTTTGTCGCCAAGGCACCCGCCGAGGTGGTCGAGCGGGAACGCGAGAAGCTGGCTGCGCAGGAGCAGGCGCAGGCCCGCCTCGAGGCGCAGCACGAGACCCTGAAGAACATGTAGCGCGCTGCGCGCATGGGTTGGCGGCACCGGGTGCCGCCGGACAATAAGAAGGGCAACACCGAGGGAAGCGGTATGGGCGAGCGTGTCAGCGGCACGGTGAAGTGGTTCAACAACGCCAAGGGGTTCGGATTCATTACCAGGGAAGAAGGCGAGGGTGACGTGTTCGTGCACTTTCGCTCCATCCAGGGCGACGGCTATCGCACCCTCGACGAGGGCCAGGCGGTAGAATTCACCCTGGTGGAGGGGCCCAAGGGGCTCCAGGCCGAGGACGTCGCGAAGCTCTAGCGGCGCCCCGGCGCCCCGGGAGCTCTTCCGGGGCATCGCCATGGGCGGCCGGCCGCCGACGCCGGGCCGCCTGCCTGCCGGCCGGTCGCGGGGCGACCGGCACCGTATTTTTTACGTCAACACACCGACAGCAAGTGAGTGTCAAGCTATGAGAAGCACCATGTCCATCCCCGGCAAACTCGTCATTGCCGTTGCCATCGGCCTCCTCGCGGCCGTCGTCGCCGCCCTGCTCACCGGCAGCGGCGCCTTCGATCCCGTGCTCGCCGTCCTCTTCGTGGCCGCGACGGCGGGCACGGCCCTCGCCACCCACCGCCCGCTGGCCGCACCGGCCGGTACGGCGGCGGCTACCGCTCCCGCTGCCCGCCCGCAGGAACGCAAGCAGGAGCGCAAGCAGAAGGCACAGTCCGCACCGCGCCGGGAGCGGGAAAAGCCCGCCGCAAAGAAACCGGCCGCAGCCGCGCCGAGCGTACCCGACGGCCCCCGGGAAGAAGCCACGGTGAAGTGGTTCAACGCCGCCAAGGGCTTCGGCTTCCTCACCCTCGACGACGGCCGCGAGATCTTCGTGCACTTCCGCTCCATCCGCGGTGAGGGCCGCCGCAGCCTGAACGACGGGCAGCGCGTCTCCTTCGTCGTTGCCGACACGGACAAGGGCCCGCAGGCCGAAGACGTCGAACCCCTGGACTGAGTCACAGCGAGGACTGCCCATGGCCGTCAACCATGCGCGCCGCTTTCGCGGCGCCGTCTTTCCCACGGCCGCCCACCCGGCGATCCGCGCCGTCCGCCGGCGCAGCGATGCACCGGCGATCCACGGCAACAAGCTGTGGAAGTCCAGCTGCCTGGTTATCGACTACCTGCACCGTCACCCGCCGGCCGAGTGTCGCCGCGTGCTGGACGTGGGCTGCGGCTGGGGGATCGGCGGTATCTGGTGCGCGAAACGCTTCGGTGCCGCGGTCACCTCCGTCGATGCGGACCCTAACGTCTTTCCCTACCTCGACGTGGTCGCCGACCTCAACGGCGTCCGGACGGAGCACCTCGTACGCCGCTTTGAACGCATCACCACCCGTGAGCTCGAGCGCTACGACCTCCTTATCGGCGCCGACATCTGCTTCTGGGACGAGCTGACCGCCCCCGTTGCAAACCTCGTCAACCGGGCAATCAAGGCGGGGGTCGGGGAAATCCTCATCGGCGACCCGGAGCGCTCGCCCTTTCTGACCATGGCCGAGCGCTGCATCGATCGACACGGCGGTGAATTGCTCGAGTGGTGCACCCGGGGCGCCCTTGCCGCGCGCGGCACGCTGCTGCACATCAACAACCGCTAGCGTTCCGCGCGCCTAGTCGTAAACCTCGTAGAAGCGCTGCACCCCCGTCGTCTCGACCGGAACGCCGTCGGCGAAGGCCGGCCGGAAACGCACCCGGCGCAGCGCCCGGGCGACGCCGATCCAGGCGCTGTCGCGGCCGCTCACCCCCTCTGCCTCGACCTCCCGGGCCCGGCCCCGCGCAGTGACCGTGAAGCGTGCCGCCACCACGGGCCGCAGCGTGTCGGCCTCTGCTGCCGGCGGCTGCCAGAAGACACCGTTGTCCGGCAGTTCCCTCGGCGCCCCGAAGAGCTCGGCCACCCGCTCAGCACGGCCCGCGCGCCCGAAGGCGGCGATGGCGGCCTCCCAGGCCTCCCGCGCTGCCCCCTCGCGACCGTGCCACTGCTGCCAGTCTCCCAGGGCAAGGAGTGCCTCGGCCCGGGCCTCGTCGTCCGGTGCCGCTGCGGCCAGTTCCTCCAGCAGACGCCGGCCATCCGCCTGCGCCGTGCGCCGCAGGGACTGAAGCCGGTCTTCCTGCGGATCGCCGGTGAACAGGTCGTTACGCTGGAACGGGTCCGGCTCGCGCAGTCCCGGGTAGTCTTCCGGGGGCGGCGCCACGCGCTCCTCGAGGAGGTACAGGTTCTTCAGCTGGGACAGCGCCAGCTCCCGACGTGCCGCCCAGTCCGCCGCCGGGGCCGCCTCGGCCCGCTGCAGCAGTTCGGCGCCATCGTCGACCAGGTCCAGCAGCCGCCGGGTGCCGTTGCCGAGCTCCCGCCGCAGGGCCTCGCGCTGCCAACGCTGGTAGGCCAGCGCGGCTTCGAGGCGCAGGCCCGAGAGCGGCGGCTGGCCGTTGCCGTAAACGCGGTAAAACCACGGGTACTGCTCATCGAGGGTGGCGAAATCACCGGCCGCCCGGTAGATCCCGAGAAGCGCCGCGAGCAGCGGTTTCTGCGCGTCGCCGTAAAGCCCGTCGTTGACCCGGAGCACATGCAGTGCGCGGCGATAGGCCGCCACGGCTTCGCCATAGCGGCCCCGGGCCGCCAGGGCCCGGCCAAGCGACGCGAGCGGCTCCTCGAGACCGGCGGCATAGGGGCCGCCCTTCGCCTCCAGGGCGGCCAGGCGCTCCCGCAGCGCCTCGAGCGCCCCCGCCGGCGGGG
>CAJWWA010000215.1 GCA_913048495.1 uncultured Halieaceae bacterium | reverse complement strand
GATTCCGCCATCTTGGTCAGGCCCAGGTTGATCGCGTCGGCGAGGATCGTGGTCAGCAACAGGTTTTTGTCCTTGGCCAGGTCGCCTGACTTCAGGTGGGCGAAGTGCCGGGTGAAGCCCGTCCATTCGTCTACCTCCAGCAGCAATTCGGTGATCTTGACGTGCGGTAGGATCATCGCCGTCTGGTCGATCAGGGCCTGTGCGGTATCGGGCACCGCCGCATCGAGCGGCGTGATCTTCAGGCCCGACTCCGTGATGATGGCGTCCGGCAGCTCGTTGGCCAGCGCCATGCGGTTGACGGTGGCGAGCTGCGTTTCCAGCAGCGTCAGCCGGTCATGCAGGTACTGGTCGCAATCGGTGGCCACGGCCAGCGGCAATTCGCTGGCCTGCTTGAGGCTGGCGAATTTCGCGGGCGGCACCAGGTAGTCCTCGAAGTCCTTGAACTGGCGCGAGCCTTGCACCCAGATGTCGCCGGAGCGCAGCGCGTTCTTCAGCTCCGACAGCGCGCACAGTTCGTAGTAGCGCCGGTCGATGCCGGTGTCGGTCATCACCAGCTTCTGCCAGCGCGGCTTGATGAACTCGGTCGGCGCGTCGGTGGGCACCTTGCGGGCGTTGTCGCTGTTCATGCTGCGCAGCACCTCGATGGCGTCGAGTACGTCCTTGGCGGCGGGCGCGGCCCGCAACTTGAGCACGTCGAGAAATTCCGGCGCGTAGCGGCGCAGCGTGGCGTAGCTCTCGCCGATGCGGTGCAGGAAATCGAAGTCCTCGGGTTGCGCGAGCCGCTGCGCTTCGGTGACGCTCTCGGCGAAAGCATCCCAGGACATGACGGCCTCGATGGCGGCGAACGGATCGCGGCCCGCTTGCTTGGCCTCGATCAGCGCCTGGCCGATGCGCCCGAACAGCCGCACCTTGGCATTGATCGCCTTGCCGGATGCCTGGAACTGCTGCTGATGCTTGTTCTTGGCGGCATTGAACAGCTTGCCCAGGATGCGGTCATGCAGGTCGATGATTTCGTCGGTGACGGTGGCCATGCCCTCGATGGCGAGCGCCACCAGGGTCGCGTAACGCCGCTGCGGCTCGAACTTCGCCAGGTCGGCGGGCGTCATCTGGCCGCCCTCGCGGGCGATCTTGAGCAGCCGGTTCTGGTGAACCAGCCGCTCGATGCCGGAGGGCAGGTCGAGCGCCTGCCACGCCTTGAGGCGTTCGATGTGTTCCAGCATGTGCCGCGAGTTCGGTTTGACCGGGGATTGCCGCAGCCAGGCCAGCCACGTCGTCTTGCCGTTGTCGCGGCGCTTGAGCAGATCGTCGAGGCGACGGCGATGCACGTCCGTCAGCGGCTCAGCCAAGGCGTCGTAGAGACGCCGGTTGGCGCGGGTAATCGCTTCGGCGCTCGCCCGCTCGACGGCGTTGAGGGCGGGCACAATGACCGACTGCCGCCGCAGGTGCTCGATCAAGGCTCTGGCCAGCACGATGCCCTTGTCGGTTTGCATGGCCAGCTCGGTCAGCAACTGGACAGCCTGCCGGTAGTGGCCAATCGTGAACGGCTGGAAGCCGAACACCGTTTGCAGCTCGACCAGGTGCTCGCGTCGGGTCTGCTCACGCTGCCCGTACTCGTCCCAGCTTTCGATGCCGACCTTGAGCTGGTTGGCGACCAGTCTCAGCAATGGCGGGAACGGTGGCTCATCAGCGCCAAGGATGACGCCGGGAAAGCGCAGGTAGCAGAGCTGCACCGCGAAGCCCAGCCGATTGGCCGGGCCGCGCCGCTGCCGGATGATGGAGAGGTCGCTTTCGCTGAACGTGTAGTGACGGATCAACTCATCCTTGGTGTCCGGCAACGCCAGCAGGCTTTCGCGCTCGGCGGCGGAGAGGATCGAACGGCGGGGCATGCGGTTTCCTTCTTCTTGAAAACGTAGGTTTGTGACAAGCCCGCCAAGGCAACCGGCGCTGTCATTTTCAGAAGACGACTGCACCAATTGACGGGGCGTAACGCCAGATGTGCAGGCGACTCCTGACAACGCAATATCAGAAGTCATCTGCACCAATCTCGACTATGCTCAATACTCGTGTGCACCAAAGCGAGGTGTGAGCATGGCGTCAGACACATCATTGATTGCCGAGCAAGGCGTGGCCACCCTGCCCGATGCGGCTTGGGCGCAGGCCCGGCAACGGGCGGAAATCATCGGGCCGCTGGCAGCGCTTGATGTGGTCGGGCATGAAGCCGCCGATGCCGCTGCTCACGCGCTTGGCCTGTCCAGGCGGCAGGTGTATGTCCTAATCCGCCGTGCCCGGCAAGGTGCTGGGCTTGTGACGGACCTGGCTCGCAGCCGATCCGGCGGCGGAAAAGGCAAGGGACGCTTGCCGGAATCAGTTGAGCGCATCATCCGCGAGTTGCTGCAAAAGCGCTTCCTGACCAAGCAGAAGCGTAGCCTGGCAGCGTTCCACCGCGAGGTCGCGCAGGCTTGCAAAGCGCAAAAGCTGCGGGCGCCGGCGCGCAACACCGTGGCTCTGCGGATCGCCGGCCTCGATCCGCTCAAGGCCACTCGCCGCCGGGAAGGTCAGGATGCGTCCCGCAGCCTGCAAGGTGTCGGTGGTGAGCCTCCCGCCGTGACCGCGCCACTGGAACAAGTGCAGATTGATCACACGGTCATCGACCTGATCGTGGTGGACGAGCGCGACCGGCAACCGATTGGCCGTCCGTATCTGACCATCGCCATCGACGTGTTTACCCGCTGCGTGCTCGGCATGGTCGTCACGCTGGAAGCGCCGTCATCTGTTTCGGTCGGCCTGTGCCTTGTGCATGTCGCCTGCGACAAGCGTCCCTGGCTGGAGGGTCTGAACATAGAAATGGAGTGGCCGATGAGCGGCAAGCCCAGGCTGCTCTACCTGGACAACGCGGCCGAGTTCAAGAGCGAAGCGCTACGCCGAGGCTGCGAGCAGCATGGCATCCGGCTTGACTATCGCCCGCTCGGGCAGCCGCACTACGGCGGCATCGTGGAACGGATCATCGGCACGGCGATGCAGATGATCCACGACGAATTGCCAGGGACGACCTTCTCCAACCCTGACCAGCGCGGCGACTACGATTCCGAAAACAAGGCCGCCCTGACGCTGCGTGAGCTGGAGCGCTGGCTCACATTGGCGGTCGGCACCTACCACGGCTCCGTGCACAACGGCCTGCTCCAGCCGCCGGCAGCGCGCTGGGCCGAAGCTATCGCGCGGACCGGCGTGCCAACCGTCATCACTCGCACCACGGCTTTTCTGGTCGATTTTCTGCCCATCATCCGCCGCACGCTGACCCGCACCGGCTTCGTCATCGACCACATCCATTACTACGCCGATGCGCTCAAGCCGTGGATAGCTCGGCGCGACCGCTTGCCTGCGTTCCTGATCCGGCGCGACCCGCGCGACATCAGCCGCATTTGGGTGCTGGAGCCGGAGGGGCAGCACTATCTGGAAATTCCATACCGCACCTTGTCGCACCCGGCTGTCACCCTCTGGGAACAACGACAGGCGCTGGCGAAATTGCGGCAGCAAGGGCGCGAACAGGTGGATGAGTCGGCGCTGTTTCGCATGATCGGCCAGATGCGCGAAATCGTGTCCACCGCGCAGAAAGCTACGCGCAAGGCGCGGCGCGACGCGGATCGACGCCAGCATCTCAAGGCAACGGCAGTTCTTTTCAAAACCACGCCACCACCGGACGCGGACATGGCTGACCCGCAGGCAGACAACCAGCCACCTGCCAAACCGTTCGACCAGATTGAGGAGTGGTAGCCGTGGAAGAATATCCCATCATCGACTTGTCCCACCTGATGCCGGTGGCCCAGGGCTTGGCCCGTCTTCCGGCGGACGAACGCATCCATCGCCTTCGCGCTGACCGCTGGATCGGCTATCCGCGAGCAGTCGAGGCGCTGAATCGGCTGGAAGCCCTGTATGCGTGGCCGAACAAACAACGCATGCCCAACCTGCTGTTGGTCGGTCCAACCAACAACGGCAAGTCGATGATCGTCGAGAAATTCCGCCGCACCCACCCGGCCAGCTCCGACGCCGACCAGGAGCACATTCCGGTACTGGTCGTGCAGATGCCATCCGAACCGTCGGTAATCCGCTTCTACGTCGCGCTACTTGCCGCGATGGGCGCGCCATTGCGCCCGCGCCCACGGCTGCCGGAAATGGAGCAATTGGCGCTGGCACTGCTACGCAAGGTCGGCGTGCGCATGCTGGTGATCGACGAATTGCACAACGTCCTGGCCGGCAACAGCGTCAACCGCCGGGAATTCCTCAACCTGCTGCGTTTCCTCGGCAACGAGCTGCGCATCCCGCTGGTCGGGGTCGGCACACGCGATGCCTACTTGGCGATCCGCTCGGACGACCAGTTGGAAAACCG
This sequence comes from uncultured Halieaceae bacterium, assembly GCA_913048495.1. Classification (GTDB taxonomy): domain Bacteria; phylum Pseudomonadota; class Gammaproteobacteria; order Pseudomonadales; family Halieaceae; genus Pseudohaliea. The sequence continues at coordinate 1,605 of CAJWWA010000215.1, read as the reverse complement.
CTTCGAGCCGATGATGCTGCCGGTGTGGGAGGCCAACGACGATTGCTGCTCACTGCTGGCCAGCTTCGCGGCTTCGCTCCCGCTGCGGCGACCCTCGTCGATTGCCACGCTGGATATGGCCCGCTACCTGCTCACGCGCAGCGAGGGCACCATCGGCGAGCTGGCGCACCTGTTGATGGCGGCGGCCGTCGCTGCCGTGGAGAGCGGTGAGGAAGCGATCAACCATCGCACGCTCAGCATGGCCGATTACACCGGTCCCAGCGAGCGGCGGCGGCAATTCGAGCGGGAACTGATGTGAAGCCAGCGCCACACTGGCCACTGCATCCGGCTCCCAGGGAAGGCGAAGCCTTGTCTTCGTGGCTCAACCGCGTGGCCCTTTGCTATCACATGGAGGTGTCCGAGCTGCTGGAGCACGATCTTGGTCACGGCCAGGTTGATGACCTGGACACCGCGCCACCACTGGCGCTGCTGGCGATGCTCTCCCAGCGGAGCGGCATCGAGCCGGACCGGCTGCGTTGCATGAGTTTCGCCGGCTGGGTGCCTTGGCTACTGGACAGCCTTGATGATCAGATTCCAGACGCATTGGAAACCTATGCGTTCCAGCTCTCGGTGCTGCTGCCGAAACTCCGCCGTAGGACGCGATCCATCACGAGCTGGCGTGCCTGGCTGCCCAGCCAGCCGATACATCGCGCCTGCCCGCTCTGTCTGAACGACCCGGCAAACCAAGCCGTACTGCTTGCATGGAAGCTGCCCCTGATGCTGAGCTGCCCGCTGCATGGCTGCTGGCTGGAATCCTATTGGGGCGTGCCTGGGCGGTTTCTCGGCTGGGAGAACGCCGACACTGCGCCGCGCACCGCCAGCGACGCGATTGCGGTGATGGACCGGCGCACCTGGCAGGCACTGACGACCGGCCATGTGGAGCTGCCGCGCCGACGCATCCACGCTGGATTGTGGTTTCGGCTACTACGCACGCTGCTCGATGAGCTGAACACCCCGCTTTCGACGTGCGGAACCTGCGCGGGGTATCTCCGCCAAGTCTGGGAAGGCTGCGGGCATCCGCTGCGTGCTGGGCAAAGTCTGTGGCGACCGTATGAAACCCTGAACCCGGCAGTACGGTTGCAGATGCTGGAGGCGGCGGCAACGGCAATCAGCTTGATTGAGGTGAGGGATATAAGCCCGCCGGGCGAGCATGCAAAGCTGTTCTGGTCCGAACCCCAAACCGGTTTCACCAGTGGCCTGTCGGCGAAAACGCCGAAGCCCGAACCCGTCGATCACTGGCAACGGGCAATCCAGGCCATCGATGAGGCCATCATTGAAGCGCGGCACGACCCCGAGACGGCACGCTCGCTGTTCGCGTTGGCTTCCTATGGTCGGCGCGACCCCGCTTCCCTGGAACAGTTGCGCGCCACCTTCGCAAAGGAAGGCATCCCCCCCGGAATTCCTGTCACATTACGTGCCTGATGGACCCTTTGCATGTCTTAGACAGAATGACGGGTTAAGTGACAAATTTTGACGACCAGAACTTTCCGGTGCACACTGTCACATAATCGAACGTATATGTGACAGGTACGACATGCTGATAGGCTACATGCGGGTATCGAAGGC
>CAJWWA010000214.1 GCA_913048495.1 uncultured Halieaceae bacterium | reverse complement strand
GCGATGATGCCCGCCTCATCGCCGCCGGCGATCACCGTCTCGGTACCCGAGCGGGCGGCCAGGCGGGCGGCACGGAGCTTGGTGACCATGCCGCCGCGGCCGAGGGCACCGCCCTCGCCCACCATGGCATCCAGGGCCGGGTCGCCGACTTCCGCCTCGCCCACCAGTTTCGCCCCCGGGACACGGCGCGGATCCGCCTCGTAGAGCCCGGACTGGTCGGTCAGCAGGAGCAGCGCGTCGGCGTCGATGAGGTTGCCGACGAGCGCGGCCAGGGAGTCGTTGTCGCCGAAGCGGATCTCGTCCGTGGCGACGGTGTCGTTCTCGTTTACCACGGGCATCACGCCCAGGCGCAGGAGGGTGTTCAGCGTGGCGCGGGCGTTGAGGTAGCGGTCGCGGGCGACCACGTCGTCGTGGCCGAGGAGCACCTGGGCCGTGGCGATCCCGTGCGCGCCGAAGGCCTGCTCCCAGGCCTGGAGCAGGCTCGACTGCCCCACCGCTGCCGCGGCCTGCAGGTCGTGCAGCGCAGCCGGCCGCGCCGGCCAGCCGAGGCGCACCACGCCGGCCGCCACGGCGCCGCTCGATACCAGCACCACCTCGCGTCCGTCGGCCCGCAGGGCGGCGAGCTGGGCCGCGAGGCCGCCGATCACCGCTGCGTCGAGGCCACGGCCGTTCGCGGTCAGCAGCGCCGAACCGACCTTGACGACCCAGCGCCGCGCGCTGGCCAGTTCGGCACGGGGGGCACTCACGGGGCGTACTCGACCTCGACGTCGTAGTCGCTGTCGTCGCCGTCCTCGTCGCTGCCGTCCTCCGGGCCCGCCTTGCGCCAGTCGCGCAGGGCGTCGATGCGTTCCCGCGCCTCGCGCTGCAGCCGGGCCTGCGCCTCGGCTTCCGCCTCCGCGAGGGCCGGGTCCGCCGCCTCGGCATCGCGGCGCTCCTCGAGGGCGGTCATGAGGTCCTGGCAGAGCCGCTCGGTGCCGGCGCCGCTCGCGGCGGCGATCCGGTACAGCGGCCCCTCCCAGGGCAGCTCCTCGCGCAGCCGCGCCGCCAGGGCATCCATGGCCTCCCCGTCGAGGAGATCCTGCTTGTTCAGCACCACCCAGCGCGGCCGCGCCGCCAGCGCGGGGCTGAAGGTCTCGAGCTCCTCGGCGATGGTGCGCGCCGCCGCCACCGGGTCACTGCCGTCCGGCGGCGCCGCGTCGACGAGATGCAGCAGGATGCGCGTACGCGTGAGGTGGCGCAGGAAACGCACGCCGAGGCCCGCGCCCTCGGCCGCGCCGGCAATGAGACCGGGGATATCCGCGACCACGAAGCTGCGCAGCGGGTCGACGCGCACAACGCCGAGGCTGGGAACGAGTGTCGTGAACGGGTAATCCGCCACCCGCGGGCGTGCGGCCGACACGGCGCGCACGAAGGTGGACTTGCCGGCGTTGGGCAGACCCAGCAGCCCCACGTCCGCGAGCACCTTGAGCTCGAGACGCAGCTGCCGCTCCTCCCCTTCACTGCCGGCGGTGGTCTGCCGCGGCGCCCGGTTCACCGAGGACTTGAAGCGGGTGTTGCCAAGGCCGTGAAAACCGCCGCGGGCGACCAGCAGCTCCTCGCCGGGCGCCGTCAGGTCGCCGAGCACCTCCTGGCTGTCTGCATCGATCACCGTCGTGCCCACCGGAACCGGAAGCACGAGGTCGTCACCGCTTGCGCCGGTGCAGTTGCGGCCGCGGCCGGGCTCGCCGTTGGCGGCGCGGAAGGCGCGCTGGTAGCGGTAATCCACCATGGTGTTCAGGGCCGGGTCGGCGCGCAGGAACACGCTGCCGCCGTCGCCGCCGTCGCCCCCGTCCGGGCCGCCCCTGGCAACGTACTTCTCCCGCCGGAAGCTCAGGCAGCCATTGCCGCCCTTGCCGGCGCTGACCCTGATAATGGCTTCGTCGACAAATTTCATGGTGTCAGTCTATCCCGGCGCGACCCGCGCCCCCAGCGGCCCGGCGAACCCCCGGGGCGGGAAGTTCGTGCGGGCAAAAAAAAGCCCCGTCGGCTGACGAGGCTCGCGGGCGCGCTGCGCGCGACGCCTCAGGCCGAGGTGACCCGGACGAACTTGCGGCTCTTCGGCCCGCGGGTGATGAACTCGACCTTGCCGTCGATGGTGGCGAAGAGCGTGTGGTCCTTGCCGATGCGGACGTTCTCGCCGGCATGGAAGCGCGTGCCGCGCTGCCGGACGAGGATGTTGCCCGCCTTGACGGCCTGGCCGCCGAAGCGCTTCACGCCGAGCCGTTTGCTCTCGGAATCGCGCCCGTTGCGGGTACTACCGCCTGCTTTCTTGTGTGCCATAGCCTGCTTCCTCCCGCGTTACGCCGTGATACCGGTGATCTTGACCTCGGTATACCACTGGCGGTGGCCCGTTTCCTTGCGATGGTGCTTGCGCCGGTTGAACTTGACGATCCGCACCTTCTTGTGACGACCGTGGCTCACGACCTCGGCGGTTACCTTGCCGCCGTCGACCAGGGGCCGGCCGATCTTCACGCCGTCACCGCCGCCGACCATGAGAACGCGATCGAATTCGATCGTGTCGCCGGTCGCGGCTTCGATTTTCTCGAGCCGGAGGGACTCGCCCTCGGCCACGCGGTGCTGCTTGCCACCGCTCTCGATTACTGCGTACATGTCCGCACTCCGTTACGTTAGCCTTCCCGCTGTTTTCTCATTAACACCGCGCTGGCGGTGGGCAGGGCGAGGCAGAAACAGGATTTCGAGACCCACGGCCTCGAAGGGGTCGCGATTGTACGGGTTTTGCCGGGACGGCACAAGCACCGAGCGGGCCGTCTCTATTGACACCCCACGGTGTCCAACCTAGCATGCGCGGGCATTTCCAGGCCCGCCATTTCTATGCACGACATCCGCGCCGTCGTTGACCGCGAGTTCCGTCAGGTCAACGCCCTGATCATCGAGCAGCTCGAGTCCGATGTCGATATGGTGGAGAATATCGGCCACTACATCGTCGAGGCCGGCGGCAAGCGCCTGCGCCCGGTACTGGCCCTGCTCACGGCCGCCGCCCTCGGGTCCTGCACCCCCCGGCACATCTGCTTCGCGGCGGTTATCGAGTTCATCCATACGGCCACACTGCTCCACGACGACGTCGTGGACCTGTCGGAGCTGCGCCGGGGCCGGCCCACGGCCAATGCGGCTTTCGGCAACGCCTCCAGCGTGCTCGTCGGCGACTTCCTCTACACGCGGGCCTTCCAGCTCATGGTGAGCCTCGACGACATGCCCCTGCTGGCGCAGATGGCCGACACCACCAACGCCATCGCCGCCGGCGAGGTGCTGCAGCTGGCCCGCGCCGGGGATCCCGAGACGACGGAAGCGCAGTACATGGACGTCATCACCCGCAAGACCGCCGTGCTGTTCGCCGCCGCCTGCCGCGGCGCTGCCCAGCTCCATGGCTGCGACGCGGCCCTGCAGCAGCGCCTGTACGACTTCGGCCTCAACCTCGGTATCGCCTTCCAGATGGTGGACGACCTGCTCGACTACGAGGGGGACGCAGCCACCATGGGCAAGAACGTGGGCGACGACCTCAACGAGGGCAAGCCGACGCTGCCGCTGATCCACGTCCTACGCACCGGGGATGATGCACAGCGCCGGGTCGTCCACGACGCCATCGCCGGCCGCGACGCCAGCGCCCTCGCCGCCGTAGTCGCGGCGGTGGACGACTGCGGCAGCCTGGCCTACACCCGGGCGCAGGCCGAGCTGCACCGGGACCGCGCCCTCACGGCACTCGACGGCCTCGAGGACGGCGACGCCCTGGCGGCGCTGGTGACCCTCGCCCACCGCTCCGTCGACCGCAACGCCTGACCGCACGGCCCCGGATAGCCGCGGGCTCGCTGCGGACCCGGTTCAGGACCATCCCGGAACACACGCGTTTGGCCCCGGGGTGGCTTCCGGGCGGCCGGGCTCCCTATACTGCCGGGACACCCTCCGGAGCCAAGCACCGTGTCGCGAGACAGCCTGACCACGGGTGAGGCGGCCAGCAACGCCCTCACCGCCCACGCCGACCGCCTGCGCGATGCCGGACTCGCGTCCCTCGCCGCCGCGCCCTCGCGCGGCGACCGGCTGGTGCGCGAAGGCGCCGGGCTGCGCCTCGACGCAAGCCGCCAGCTCGTCGACGGCGACGCCCTCGACGACCTCATCGCCCTCGCCACCGCCGCCGACCTGCCCGGTGCGGCCCGCGACCTCCTCGCCGGCGCCGAGGTCAACAACACGGAACGCCGCCCGGCCCTGCACAGCCTGCTGCGGGCGGGCCGCAGCGACGACGCCCGCTTCCCGGCCGTTGCCGAGACCCGCGAGCGCATGCGCGACCTCGCGGAGTCCATCCGCGCCGGCGCCCACACCGGCCACACCGGGCGCGCCATCACCGACGTGGTCAACATCGGCATCGGCGGTTCGGACCTGGGCCCGCGCCTGGTCAGCGAGGCCCTCGCCGCGCCCGACACAGCGCCGCGCGCCCACTATGCCGCCAACGTGGACCCGGACGACCTCGCCGGCACCCTCGCCGCCCTCGACCCGGCCACGACCCTGTTCGTTATCTGCTCGAAGTCCTTCCGCACGGAAGAGACGCTCGCCAATGCCCTCGCCGCCCGCCGCTGGCTCCAGGGCGGCGGCGTCGCCGACAGCGGCCTGGCCCGCCACTGCCTCGCCGTCACCACCAATCTCGAGGCCGCCGCCGATTTCGGCATCCCCGAAAACCAGTGCCTGCCGATGTGGGACTGGGTGGGCGGCCGCTACTCGGTCTGGTCCGCCGTCGGCCTCTCCTGCGCCATTACCCTCGGCTGGGACCGCTTCGCCGCGCTCCTCGCCGGCGCCGAGGCCATGGATGCCCACTTCGCGAGCGCGGCCCCGGCAGACAACCTGCCGATGCTCCTCGCCCTCCTCGAGACCTGGAACTGCCAGTACCTCGGCGCCGGCAACCACGTGGTCCTGCCCTACAGCCACCGCCTGCGCCGGCTGCCGGATTTCCTGCAGCAGCTGACGATGGAGAGTAACGGCAAGGCGGTTACCCGCGACGGCGAGCCCCTCGGCACCGATTCCGCCCCGGTGCTCTGGGGCAGCGCGGGCACGATCGGCCAGCATTCGTTCCACCAGCTCCTGCACCAGGGCACCCGCCGCTGCCCGGCGGACATACTCCTGCCCCTGGCCCCCACGGACCCCGCCGACCGCGAGAACCACGCCCGCCTCATCGCCAACGGTCTCGCCCAGAGCCGCGCCCTGGTCATCGGCCGCAGCCAGGCCGAGGCCCGCGATGCGCTCCTCGCCCGCGGCGAGGACCCGGCCGAGGCCGACCGCCTCGCCCCCCACCTCGCCATGCCGGGCAACCGACCGCACAATCTCATCACCTTCTCCCGCCTCACCCCGGAAACCCTCGGCGCCCTCCTCGCCCTCTATGAGCACCGCACCTACTGCAGCGCGGTCCTCTGGGGCATCAACGCGTTCGATCAGTGGGGCGTGGAGCTGGGCAAGGAGATCGGCAAGCAGGTGTTCGCCGTGATGCAGGGCGACGATGAGGGTGCGGCGCTGGATGCGGGGACGCTGTCGCTGGTAGCGCTCTGGAAGTCTGCCAACGGTTAGTTTCGGCGCGTGGGTGCTTCGTGATCGGCGCCAAGGCGCTTCGTTGTTGGCGCTGGGGGCGCTTTGTAGCCCGGCGCCGGAGCTTGGAACTTCCTGTCCCGGGACCGCAAAAACGCCATCCATGGCAGCTCGGCAGCGGACGTCCTGTCCGCTGACGTCCCGGGACAGGAAGTTCCAAGCTCCAGCGCCTGAATCAGCTGCCTATCCCATCGCGGAGCATCTACTGTCCCATCAACGACCAGAATGACCGGGGCCACGCGACTCTAGTAGCACGGACTAGGCGCCATCAATGCTGCGCCGGTGGAGCTGATTGCCTGGTTCAGGCGACGGGGGTTGCAGCACCCTGTCCCGGGGCGTCGAAGGCCATGGATGGCCTTCGCCGAGCTGCCATGG
>CAJWWA010000213.1 GCA_913048495.1 uncultured Halieaceae bacterium | reverse complement strand
ACCTGCCTTTGTCGTCAGTGCGACGCTAGGTCCCGAACTTCCCGCGCTTGTCGGCGCGCTCTGTGCCATCGTGCTCGTGGTTCCAGCAGCCCAACGCGGTTTCCTCAAACCCAGATCTGGCGCAGCCACTTCGGGCGCGCCGATTGCCGCAGAAACGTCACGCGTTACATTGAAGCGGGCCTGGGCACCCTATCTCTTGCTCGCCGCGCTCCTTCTCGTGAGCCGCGCAGATCTGTTGCCGGTTAAACAGGTCATGCAGGATGTCTCGTTTGCCTGGCTTTCGGTCTTGGGGACACCGATCAACATTGCGATTGCGCCGCTATATTTGCCGGGTTCGATGTTTTTGATCGCGGGTCTTTTGGCCGTCTTCCTTCTGCCTCTCGACCGTGAGCGGCTCCGCCGCGCTGGCCGGGACACATTGAAAATTACGGTCGCAAGCGCGGTGACGCTGGCGGCGGCGACCGCCATGCGTCTGGTGCTGGTGGTGGGACTGGCCTTCGCCACCCTTCTGGTCGCGGCGATCTTCGGAAATCTGGTGCAGACCGGCGTGATGTTCACCCCCAAGAAGATCGCGCCCAAGCTCGACAAGCTCGATCCGATCAAGGGGCTGACCCGCATGTTCGGGCCCGAGGGCTGGATGAATTTCTTCAAGGGCGTCGGCAAGATGACCATTGTCGGTCTCGCCATCGCCGCCGTGCTCTGGCCCCGGCGCAACGAGCTCGCGGTGCTGCCGGGCGTGGCGCCGATCGGCATTCTGCAAGAGGTCTATTCCGCCGCCATCCAGCTGATGATCGCGGCCCTGATCGCCTACACCGCCATCGCCGTCCTCGATTTCCTGTTCCAGCGCAAGCAGTACATCGACCGGCACAAGATGAGCCGGAAGGAAATCCGCGACGAGATGAAGGACACCGAGGGTGATCCGACCGGGGCACGGGAACCCGAGCCGGAACAGGCGGAGAAGAAAGGCCTGGGCGCCCTGCAGGTGGTGAGCAGCGTGTTCGCCGCCGGACTCGGCGTGCAGAGCAGCCGCAACCGGGAGCGCGATTTCCGCCAGGGGCGCGCGGGCACCTTCATCGCGGCGGGTATCATCTTCACGGCGCTGTTCATCGGCGCCGTGCTGACGGTGGTGAAGCTGGTACTGGCCAGCGCCGACTGAGCGGCGCGAGGGGGCGGAGCCTAGCCGGGCATACCCGACAGCCAGAGGTACAGGCCGAAGACCGCGATGGCGATGATCGCCGTTACTGCTACCGCGTCTGCCGCGCCGTCACTGCCGTTACTCTGGGATGCCATGGGCCTGCTCGTCCTTTCTGAAATCGTTGCTGGATTACCTGCGGTCTCCGGCACTCTCGTGCCGCGAGGGCCCGGCTGACCGGCCGGGCGCGCGCATTATAGCAGGGGCGGTGCTCCGGCCAAGGGGCGCGCGGAAGACCGCGGCCCCGTTCTAAGCTTAAGCGGAAATCGAATAACCAGCGCAAAGCTTATTCTGCTAGAGTGCGCGCAAGTTCCGAGACCCGATTCCCATGTACCGCTACGACGACTACGACCAGCGCCTCGTCGACGAGCGCGTTGACCAGTTCCGCGACCAGACCGAGCGCTACCTGCGCGGCGACCTGGACGAGGCGGAGTTTCTGCCCCTGCGCCTGCAGAACGGCCTGTACGTACAGCGTCTCGCGCCGATGCTGCGCATCGCGGTTCCCTACGGTCTTCTCGATGCGCGGCAGGTGCGCAAGCTCGCGCACATCACCCGGCACTACGACAAGGGCTACGCGCACATCAGCACGCGCCAGAACGTGCAGATCAACTGGCCGCGCATCGAGGACGTACCGGACATCCTCGCCGAGCTCGCCAGCGTGCAGATGCACGCCATCCAGACCAGCGGCAACTGCATCCGCAACACCACGACGGATCCGCTGGCCGGTGTCGCCGCCGACGAGCTCGAGGATCCGCGCCCCTGGTGCGAGATCATCCGCCAGTGGTCCACGCTCCACCCGGAATTCGCCTTCCTGCCGCGCAAGTTCAAGATCGCCGTCTGCGGCAGCCGCGAAGACCGGGCGGCGATCCACAGCCACGACATCGGTCTCGAGATCGTTCCCGGACCGGACGGCGAGAACGGCTTCCGCGTTCTCGTGGGCGGCGGCCTCGGCCGCACGCCGGTGATCGGCAGCGAGATCCGGCCCTTCCTCGAGCGCCGGCACCTGCTTTCCTACCTGGAGGCGATCCTGCGCGTCTACAACCTGCACGGGCGCCGGGACAACAAGTACAAGGCGCGCATCAAGATCCTCGTCAAGGCCATGGGCGTGGAGGCGTTCACCGCCGCCGTCGAGAAGGAATGGGAGCAGCTGCGCGACGGGCCCACCACCCTTCCCGATGCGGAGATCGGGCGGATCGCGGCCTTCTTCAGCGCCCCCCCCTATGCCAGCGTGGACACCGCCGCCGAAGCCGCCGTGCTCGAAGCGCACTGCGCCAGCGAGCCGATCTTCGCCAACTGGGTCCGGCGCAACAGCCACGCCCACCAGGCGCCCGGCTACCGCGCCGTCACCGTGTCCCTCAAGGCCACCGGCAACCCGCCGGGAGACATCTCCGCGGCCCAGCTCGACCGGCTCGCCGACCTCTGCGAGGCCTACAGCTTCGGTCAGTTGCGCACGACGCACCAGCAGAACGTCGTGCTCGCCGACGTCCGCGAGAGCGACCTGCTCCCGCTCTGGCGCGGCCTCCAGGCCGTGGGGCTCGCCTGCCCCAACGCCGGCTACTTGACCGACATGATCTGCTGCCCCGGGGGCGACTTCTGCTCCCTCGCCAACGCCAAGTCGATCCCCGTGGCCGAGGCCATCCAGGCCCGTTTCGAGGACCTCGACTACCTCTACGACCTCGGGCCCCTGGAGCTGAACATCAGCGGCTGCATGAACGCCTGCGGTCACCATCACATCGGCCACATCGGCATTCTCGGTGTCGACAAGAAGGGCGAGGAGTTCTTCCAGGTGTCCCTCGGCGGCAACCAGGGCAAGGATGCGAGCCTGGGGGCGATCCTCGGCCCCTCCTTCCGCCGCGAGGACATGCCCGACGTGATCGAGACCCTGCTGCGGGTCTACCTGGACCACCGCCTGGAGGAAGAAACTTTCCTGCAGACCCTGCGCCGTATCGGCATGCAACCCTTCAAGGAGCGCGTCTATGACAACGGTAACGCCCGCTAGCGGCGCACCGGTACAGCAAAGGCTCATCCGCGACGGCGCCGTCGTCGCCGACGACTGGCTGCCCCCGGCGGAGCAAACGCCGGGCGAGGGCGAGCGGCGGATCCTCACGCTGGCGCAGTGGCAGGCGGCCGGCTCCCCGGCCGGTGCGGCCGTACAGCTCGAGACCGACGACGACCCCGCGGCGCTCCTCGACGCGCTGCCCGGCCTCGCCCTGGTGGCGGTGCATTTCGAGGCCTTCACCGACGGCCGCGGCTTCTCCCTCGCCCGCCGGCTCCGCGAGGCGGGCTTTACGGGCGAACTGCGCGCCCGCGGCTCGCTGCTGCCGGACCAGGCCCACTACCTGCGGCGCTGCGGTTTCAATGCGCTGGAGTTCTCCGACCCGGACCGCCTTGCCCAGGCCCGGGAGCGGCTGGCGGTGTTCAGCACCGACTACCAGGGCGCCGCGGACCAGCCCCTGCCGTTGTTCCGGCGCCGCGCCTGACGTGCACCGCGGCCCGGCAACGGGCTAGACTGCGCCTTTACGCCACGCCGGGGTTACCGTGGAAGGCACGTCCGTCACCTTTTCGTTCTTCCTGATCTTCTCCGGGGCCGCGGTCTTCGCCTCGATCGCCCTGTATACGCGCCAGCCCCTGATCATCGCCTACATTGCCCTCGGCGCCTGTATCGGCCCCTACGGCTTGAGCCTCGTGCCGGACCTGAAGCTGCTGTCGGACATCGGCCACATCGGCATCATCTTCCTGCTGTTCCTGCTCGGCCTCGACATGCAGCCGCGGGCCCTGTTCGCGACCCTGCGCAACGCGACCGTGGTGATGGTGGCGAGCTCGGCGCTGTTCCTGCTGGCCGGCTACGCCGTCGCCCTGCCCTTCCTGCCGACGAAGCTGGATGCGCTGGTGGTGGGCGCGGCAATGATGTTTTCCTCGACCATCATCGGCATCAAGCTCCTGCCGACCACGGTGCTGCATCACCGGCACACGGGCGAGCTGATGGTGGGCATGCTGCTGCTCCAGGACCTGCTCGCCATCATCGTGCTCATGCTGCTCATGGGCGGCGACGCCGGCGGTGCCGGCGCCGCCCTGTCGCTGCTCAGCCTGCCGCTGCTCTGCGCCGGTGCCTGGGTGGCCGTGCGCTACGCCCTGCTGCCGCTCATCGCGCGCTTCGACCGCTTCCACGAGTACATCTTCCTGGTCGCCATCGGCTGGTGCCTGGGGGTCGCGGAAGTGGCCCAGGTGCTCGGGCTGAGCGAGGAGATCGGCGCCTTCATCGCCGGCGTGACCATCGCGACCAGCCCCATCTCCCAGTACATCGCCGGCAGCCTGCGTCCGCTGCGCGATTTTTTCCTGATCCTGTTTTTCTTCAGCGTGGGCGCCCGCTTCGACCTGGGCCAGCTGGACCGGATCCTCCTCCCCGCCCTGCTCCTCGCCGCGCTGGTGCTGGCGCTGAAGCCGGTGGTCTACCGCTACCTCCTCGGCGGCATGAGCGAGAGCCGCAACCTCGCCTGGGACCTCGGCTTCCGCCTCGGCCAGGCCAGCGAGTTCTCGCTGCTCATCGCCTACATCGCCTTCGACCTCGCGCTCATCAGCCAGGATGCCTCGCTGCTGATCCAGGCCACGACAATCCTCACGCTCCTCGCCTCGTCCTATATCGTGGTGCTCAACTACCCCACCCCGATCGCCATCTCCGACCGGCTGCGGCGGGATTAGGCAGGAAATATTGCTACGCGGCTTAGTGGGAGCGGCGCGCCTAACCGGCACACTTGAAGTGAGCTCGAGGACCGTTTCAGCGGAAACGCGATACGCAGGCAGTGATCAAGCAACGTCAGGCCGCGTGATCTTGCGCAGACCAATCCTGGAATGTCCCCTTGGGAAATGATGAAACCGGGTGAACTCCACATAGTCGAGTCCCTTGTAAAAGCTCTCTGCCTGCCAGCTCTGGGTCCAGAGCCAGATCCCCACGAGGTTTTCTGAAGCCGCGAACTCCTCCGCCAGCGTCATCAGCTTACGGCCAACACCCATGCCGCGCAGTTCCTCACTGACCCAGAGCTCATCGATGTAAAGCCAATCCCAGAGAAGTTCAGCGGTCAGAACGGCTGTCACGGCATTCCGCTCCCCCGTGATCGTCCAGTTGACCGCTCGCTTCGAGTAAGCAGGGGCTTCCAGCTCTTCAGAGTGCCTGCTGAAACCCCGTGTAACCGCGTCTCTTGCGGCGGCAGAAAGCTCGCCGTTTCGAAAGGCTATTTCCATATGGCGGTTCCCATGTTCTGGTCCGTGGCTCCTCAGATTAACCGCAAACCTGCGACGAACCGAACGGCCTACTCGTCGAGTCGCGTTCTACGCGATCCAACGCTCGTGTACGCTGCACCACATCTTTTCCCTCGGAGAGGTCGCACCGTGTCAGCACAGACTCAGGGCCGGATTGCCGGCTGCGTTTACCTGGCCGTGGTCGTGTCGGGAATCTTTGCCCTGGCCTGGGCTCCGCGCCAGCTGATTGTGCCGGCTGACCCGGTGGAAACCCTCGCCAACCTGACCTCGCGCCTCCAGCTGTTCCAGGCCATGATCGCCGCCGCGGTCGTCATGGCGGCATTTTTCCTTGCGCTGCCGTTTGCCCTGGCACGTTTCCTTTCACCCGCCGGGCCTCGCGTGACGCGATTGATGATCGGCCTCGTGGCGCTGAGTATCCCCGCCACGCTGCTGGCCGTGATGCATTACGGCGGGTTAGCCGCGGAGATAGCGGGCGGGACGGCAACGCTGGAGAGTCTGGGCGACGCGCGCGCCGGCTATCGACGCTGGATCGGTGTGTCCACGGTGTTCTGGGGTTTGTGGCTCGCGCCGCTTGGGTGGTTGATCCTGA
>CAJWWA010000212.1 GCA_913048495.1 uncultured Halieaceae bacterium | reverse complement strand
TCACTACGACCAACAGCCAGAACCTGGAAGAAGATCTGGCCCTGCACCGCGATACCAAGCGCCATGCCGATCTGCTGGAAGGCCTGGAAGATCTGCTCGTGCTGCGCCGGCTCGAGCTGCTCGGCCCGCCGGCGGACCGGGCCCGCGACGCGCAGGGCGCCTGGACGCCGGCGGCGGCGGGCTTTGCCCGCAAGCAGGGCGTCGAGCCCGACGATCTCGAGCTCATCGATACCCCGAAGGGGCCGCGCCTGGGCCTGCGCCGGGAGGAACCCGGCGCGCGCACGGCCGACAGCCTCGGCGCCGTCATCGACGAGGCCGTCGCCGGCCTGCCCATCAGCAAGCGCATGCGCTGGGGCGCGCACCGCTTCGAGTTCGTACGGCCGGTGCACTGGCTGGTGGCCCTCTTCGGCGACGCGGTACAGCCCTGCGAGGTGTTCGGCATCCCCGCCGGCAACCGCACCCGGGGCCACCGCTTCCACGCGGACCGCGAGATCGCCCTGGACAGCCCCGAAGGCTACGAGCAGGCCCTCGCCGAGGCCTGGGTCGTGGCCGACTTCGAGCGCCGTCGCGGCATGATCCGCGAGCAGGTCGCCGTCGAGGCCAGCGCCCTCGGCGCCGAGGCCGTGGTCGACGAGGACCTGCTCGACGAGGTGACCGGCCTGGTCGAGTGGCCCGTGGCTCTCACCGGCGCCTTCGACGAGCGCTTCCTGGCCGTGCCCCCCGAGGCGCTGGTCTCCGCCATGAAGGAGCACCAGAAGTATTTTCACGTGGTGGACTCAGGCGGCGAACTGCTGCCCCATTTCATCACCATCGCCAATATCGAGAGCCGGGACCCGGTGCAGGTCATCGCCGGCAACGAGCGCGTGATCCGCCCGCGCCTCGCCGACGCGGCCTTCTTCTACGACCAGGACCGGCAGGCCACGCTCGCCAGCCGCGTCGACGCACTGAAGGACGTGGTGTTCCAGAAGGACCTCGGTACGCTGTGGGACAAGACCTCGCGGGTGCAGTGCCTGGTGCGCGAGATCGCCGACGCGCTCGGCGCCCCCGCCGATGACTGCGAGCGCGCGGCGCACCTGGCCAAGGCCGACCTGACCACCGAGCTGGTGCTGGAGTTCGGCGACCTGCAGGGAATCGCCGGCGCCTACTACGCCCGCCACGACGGCGAAGCCCCGGCCGTTGCCGAGGCGCTGCAGCAGCAGTACTGGCCGCGCTTCGCCGGCGACCGCCTGCCGGAGGGGCCCGTCGCCACCGCCCTGGCGCTGGCCGACCGGCTCGATACGCTGGTCGGTATCTTCGGTATCGGCCAGCCGCCCACCGGCTCCCGGGACCCCTTCGCCCTGCGCCGCGCCGCGCTCGCCGTGCTGCGCATCCTAGTGGAAAAGGACCTCGACCTGGACCTGCGCGAGGCCCTCACCCTCGCGGTGGCGCAGTTCCCCGCGGGGACGCTGGCGGACGACACGGTGGAACAGACCCTCGGCTACAGTATCGAGCGCTTCCGGGCGTGGTTCGAGGACGAGGGCATTGCCGCCGGCACCTTCCGCGCCGTCGCGGCCCTCGGCCCCAGCCGGCCGCTGGACATCCACCGGCGCGTGCACGCGGTCCACGCCTTCAGCGAAAGGCCGGAAGCCGAATCCCTCGCCGCGGCGAACAAGCGGGTCGCTAACATACTCGCCAAGGCGGATGAGAATGACACGGCTGCGGGCGTCGACCCGGCGCGCTTCGTCGAACCCGCGGAGAACGCGCTCTGGGAGGCACTCTCGAACGCGGGCGCCGAGAGCGCCGCGCAGCTGGCCACCGGCGCCTACCGCGAGGCGCTGGCGGCCCTCGCCACGCTGCGCGAACCCGTCGACCGCTTCTTCGACGACGTGATGGTCAACGCCGAGGACCCGGCCCTGCGCGCCAACCGGCTCGCCCTGCTGCACGCGCTGCGCCAGCACTTCCTCGCCGTCGCGGACATCTCGCTCCTCGAAACCCGCTGACCCGCCTGCCGGGGCGACAGGTCCGGCCCGCCGCCCCTGCCCGGGCGCGGGCCGGTGCTTTACACTGCGTCCATGGACAACCCCGACCTGCTCCTTCCCGCCGCCGCCGTGCTGCTCGCGCTGCTCATCGGCGCCGGCCTCGGCGCCCTGCTGCGCGGCCGCACCCTCGGCCGGCTGCAGGCCCGCTGCGAGGGGCTAGAGGGGCAGCTGGCGGCCGCGGCCGAGGAGGGCGAGCGCGCGCGCCAGGCCCTGGACGAGGCACGCGGTGAGGGCGCCCGCCTTTCGCGCAGGGAAGCGGAACTCAAGGCCGAGCTCGGCCACCGGGAATCGCGCTATGCCGAGCAGCTCGCGCTTCTCAAGGACAGCCGCGAGCAGCTGGCGCGGGAGTTCGAGAACCTCGCCAACCGGATCTTCGAGGACAAGGGCAAGCGCTTCACGGACCACAACCGCCAGTCCCTGGAGGCGCTCCTGAAACCCTTCCGGGAGCAGATCGACGGTTTCCAGCGCCGCGTCAACGAGGTCCACGGCGAGACCTTGCGCGGCAACACCGCCCTCGAGAAGGAAATCCAGAAGGTGCTCGACATCGGCCTGAAGATGAACGAGCAGGCCGACAACCTCACCCTCGCCCTCAAGGGCGACAACAAGGCGGCCGGGAACTGGGGCGAAGCCCAGCTCGAGCGCACCCTGGAGATGGCCGGGCTGCTGCGCGAGGAGCACTACGAGACCCAGGCCAGCTTCCGCGATGCCGACGGCCGGAGAAAGCAGCCGGACTTCCTGATCAAGCTGCCGGACGGCAAGCACCTGGTGATCGACAGCAAGGTGTCCCTGGTGGACTACGAGCGCGCGGTTACCGCGGCGACAGAGGAAGAGCGCCAGCAGGCGCTGGCGGCCCACGTGCAGGCGGTGCGACGGCACATCGACGATCTCGCATCGAAGGACTACGCCAACCTGCCCGAGCTCGGCAGCCCCAGCTTCGTGCTCATGTTCATGCCCATCGAACCCGCCTACATCGAGGCAATGCGCGAGAACCGGGACCTGTTCAACTACGGCTACCAGCGCAACGTGGTCATGGTCTCGCATACCACGCTCATGCCGATCCTGCGTACCGTGGCCAACCTGTGGATGGTCGACCGCAGCAACCGCGAGGCGCGGCAGATCTCCGACGCCGCCGGCGACCTGTTCAACCAGGTCTGCCTCGTGTCCGAGCGCCTGTCAAAGCTCGGCAAGACGCTCACCGCGGCGTCCAACCACTACAACGACACGGTCACCGCCCTGGTCGGCAACCAGGGCCTGCACGGCAAGGTCGAGCGCTTCAAGACGATGTCGGCCAAGGCCAGCAAGGATCTGCCGGCCATGGAGCCGCTGCACCCGGGGCTGGACGACGAACGCCTCGACCTCGTGCTCGCACCGCCGGTGGACAGCGAGAAGGAAGATCCGGCAGGGGACAGCGACGTCGCCGGGTGAGAAGAGCTCAGAGCTCGCGGGCGATGACCAGCCCGAACACGAACAACCGCTCGCCGTCGACGAAGTCCAGGTCCAGCTGCGGTGAAAGCTCGAACGACCCGAGGTGAAAGCCGTACTCCGCGCCGATGCGGAACAGCGGTTCGTCGCCCTCATCGGAAAACTCGATACCCGGGCCAGCATAGAACTTCCAGCGACCGCGGTGGGCCGCGAAAGGTATGGCGAGCACGTTGGTATCGAAATCGCCACCCACATGCTCCAGGGTGAAGCCGATGCCGACCGCCTCTTCAAGCCGGTACTCGTACTCCAGCCCCAGCGTCAGGCCGTCGCGCCGGTCCTCGGTGGTGTCGCCAAGAAACACGCCGAGCGTGCTGTGAGGCTCGAAGGCTTCCTCCTCTCCCTCTCCGGCGCTATCCGCCCGGGCCGCAGAGGCGGCAACGGCGATGCAGAGGTACGCAAGACCTCTCATGCTAGTTGGCAACGCGGCGCTAGGGACGGGCCGGGTTCGGGGGAGGCCCTTCATTTCACTACCGCTCTTCACGATGTCGTATCGCTCCCACCTGCCCGTGTCCTTCGGCGACGATACCGGCGCAGCTTCACGCCACCCCGGCAGAGAGTCGCCTCGCCACGAGCAGGCAGAATACCACCTCCTTGATCTCCGCGGGCGTCAGGCGCGCAACCAGCGGCGGCCGGGGTCATTCCGTGAAGATCAACCGGATCAGCAGCAGCAGGAAAGCCAGCGCCAGCGCGCCGTGAAAATGGCGCTGGCGCGTATGGGCGGCGATCACGAACAGCGTGGCCACGACCACGAGCGCGATGCCGCGTTCGATGGTATCGGGCTCCTCGAGCACCTGCAGGTCGACATGCCCCTTGAGTGCCGCCGCCACCGCCAGCGCCAGGCCGAGATAGAAGAAGCGCGAGCGGTTCATCTCGAACTGTTCGCGGAAATCCTCGACCTCCTTGCCGCGGACGGGAAACAGCAGCCCGCACATGAGGTAGACCACCACGGAGAACAGCACCATGGCGACGTAATGGACCGGCGAGAAGACCTCGATACCCTCCAGTTGCCAGTTTCCCCACCAGACCCAGGTGATCAGCGTGAACATGTTGATCACCCAGAGCAGGTGCACCCGGTCCAGCCGCGCCTGGACGCGCTGGTCGAGGATCAGCGACACACCGCCGAGCAGGTGGACGACGGCCAGCCCCAGGATGATGGAGATGAAAACCGACAGGTATTCGAACGCGCTCACGCTTTACCCCGGTAGTTGCTCGAAAGGGTATGCCCCGGCTTCATTCCGGTGACGACACAGGGGTGCCGGTCTTTGCGGCCAGCGCAGCGGTGCGGTGCTGCTGCGGGCTCAGGCCGCGAACCCGCTTGAAGGCGGCGCTGAAGGCATAGGGCGTCGCGTAGCCGACCTTTGCAGACACCGAGGTCACGTTCTCCCCCGGCTGGCACAGCAGGTCTGCCGCCAGCGCCATGCGCCAGTGCTTGAGAAAGGCCATGGGCGACTCGCCCACTACATCCTGGAAACGCCGCGCAAAGGCGGCGCGGGAAGCGCCCACTTCCCGGGCCAGGCCCTCAACGGTCCACGGTGCTGCCGGCTGCTCGTGCATCAGCCGGAGCGCCGCGGCCACGAGCCGGTCAGCCTGGTAGCGCCACCAGGCCGGCGTGCGCTCGTCCTGCTGCGCGAACCAGGCCTTGAGCACCGCGGTCACCAGCAGGTCCAGCAGGCGGTCGAGCACCGCCGCCTGCCCCTCCTCGTCGCGGGTCACCTCGTCGGCGAGCAGCGGGATCAGCGGCGAGTCCCAGTCGGCGCGCCGTACGCAGAGCACCGGGGGCAGTACCTGCAGCAGGCGGTCACTGATGTCGCTCAGGTGCTCATAGGCGCCGACGAGAAACAGGGACTCCCCCGCCGGGTCGTTGCCCCAGCTGCGCACCCCGTGGGTCAGGGCTTCCAGCAGCGAATTGCCCGCCGCGTCACGACAGTCCTGCCCGGGGTGAATGAAGATGGAGGGCGGCGTTTCCGGCGTATCGGCCACGGTGTAGTGCGCCGGTGCGCGGGTGACCGCCACGTCGCCGGGCAGGAGCCGCAGCGCTTCGCCCTCGTCGGGCACGATCCAGAATTCGCCGCGGATGACGGTAAGCAGCGTCAGGGGGGACTCGGCGAGGATCCGCAGGGACCAGGGCGAGCGCATGCCCGCTCGCAGCGCGAACGCGCCGCGGGCCCGCGGTGCGTCCAGCAGACCGCCGAGAGAGTCCATGGCTAAAGCTTAGACGAACGCGTATGCATCGGATAGCGTCGCGCATGGAGCGAAACGACCCCCGCGCCTAGAGTTTCTCCCGTGACACACAATCCCGTGAACAAGGAGAAACACCATGACGAACACCACGAGCAACTTCCCCAGCACCCCCGAACGGGTCCTCGTCATCGGCGGCAGCGGCAAGGATCTGTTCGTCACGGCATCCTGGCTGGAAGGGGAACCTGCGGCAACCATCACAGATTTTTCACGGGGCGAAGATCAGCTTATCTACGGCTATGATCCCTTGGATGGACCTGCGCCCGCGTTGACGGTGGACCACCTTCCCAACGAGACCGAAGGCAGCGATGCAATCGTCTATGCGGATGGGGTGGAGGGTATTCGGGTGCTGG
>CAJWWA010000211.1 GCA_913048495.1 uncultured Halieaceae bacterium | reverse complement strand
AATAATTTTCTTGGATCCTCTAGATTTTCTTTTAACAATTTTAAAAACGATACAGAGTCTTTTCCATCTATTATTCTATGGTCATATGATAACGCTAAATACATTATTGGTTTAATTTTAATTTCACCATCGATAACTATCGGCCTTTCTACTATATTATGCATTCCAAGGACACCTGATTGTGGAGGATTAAGAATTGGAGTTGATAACATTGATCCATATACTCCTCCATTACTTATTGTAAAAGTTCCACCTTGCAGATCATTAATATTTAATTTTCCACCATTTGCTTTCTCTGACATGTTTTTTATATTTTTTTCAATTTCAGCAAATGACATTTCATCTGTCTCTCTTAAAACTGGTACAACTAATCCTCTGTCTGTTCCAACAGCAATGCTAATATTATAATAATTCTTATAAACTATTTCTTCACCTTGAATTTCAGCATTGATTGCAGGGTAGTTTTTTAAACCAATAATGCAGGCCCACTAGGTCGGTGAAGCCCATGCCGCCGTGGAACTGCACCGCCCGATCTCCGGCATGGCACAGTGTTTCCGTGGCCTGCGCCTTGGCCATGCGGCAGGCGATCTCCGCGTCCCGGTCCAGGGCCTCATCACTGACCAGGGTCGCCCCGTGATAGACGAAGGAGCGGGTGCTGTCCACGGCACAGAGGATGTCCACGGCCGGGTGCTTGAGCGCCTGGTAGGAGCCGATGAGTTTGCCGAACTGCTTGCGGGTCTTCAGGTAGTCCACGGTAGTGTCAAGGCAGGCCGCCGCGCTGCCCGCGGCCTCGGCCGCGACATACAGGGCGCCGAGGAGTTCCAGGTCGCGCAGCGCCGGCGCCACCGAGGGTCCGGCGATGAGCGCCGCCGGCTCGACACCGGTGAAGTCCACGGTCGCCGCGCGCCGGGTCTGGTCGATGAGCTCACTGCCCTGCACCCGTGCGCGATCGAAATGATCGCGGTGAACCAGCGCCAGGGCCGGGGCACCATCCGCCGTGAGCACGACCAGGTAATGCTGCGCCGCGTGAGCATCGCCCACCAGCCGCTTCGTGCCTACGAGCAGCCCGTCGTCGTCGAGGTGACAGCGCGGCGCGGCGCCCCAGTCCCCGTCCTCGAGCTGTGCGATGGTCGCAATGGCGCCGGCGGCAATGTCCGCAAGCACTTCTTCGTGCATGCCGGGGGCCGCACGCTGAAGCAGCTGGCCGGCGAGCGTGGTACTCAGGAACGGCGTGCCGAGCATGGCCCGGCCCATGGCCTCGAGCACGGGCACGACGCTGCCCGGGCCGAGCGCGGAGCCGCCGGCGCTCTCGGGAAGCGCGATGCCGGTCCAGCCGAGTTCCACCAGGGCCTGCCAGGTGTCCGTATCGTAGCCCCGTGGGGTTTCCAGCTGCGCCCGCACGACTTCGCGCGGCGCCCTGTCGCGGCAGAACTCGCCGGCGACGTCGAGGAGCATAGCCTGTTCTTCGGAGAGTGCGATGCGCGTATTGCCGACCAGGGACATGGGCAACCTCCTATTTCGGCAGGCCGAGCACGTGCTCGGCAATGATGTTGGCCTGCACCTGGCTGGTGCCGCCGCCGATGGTCGCGGAGAAACTGTTCAGGTAGGCCCGCTGCCAGAAGCCGCCGGCCAGCGCTTCCTCATCGCCGACATAGCGGGCACCATCGGCGCCCTGGGCGTTGATGGCGAACTGGCGCATGCGCCGCGTGTACTCGGTCCAGCGCAGCTTGTGCGACAGGGGCAGGGAAAACGGGTAGTCGGTGGTGAGCGGCGCGATGGCGGCGCGCTTGTCGCCGAGAGCGATAGCCTTTTCCTCCATCGCCAGGCGCACGAGCTGGTCGCGCACCAGCGGGTCCTCGAGTACCGGGGCGCCGTCCCGGCGCACCTCTGCCAGCCCGTCGACGAGATCGTCGAGCACGATGCGCACGAAGGCGAGGCCTCCGGCCGCGCCGGCTTCGGCGCCGCGCTCGTACTGCAGCGTCTTCATGGCGATCTTCCAGCCGTCACCCTCTCCGCCCATGAGGCAGTCGGCGGGGATGCGCGCATCGGTAAAGAAGGTCTCGGTGAACCCGAACTCGCCGGTGAGCTTGCGGATGGGACGTGCCTCCACGCCGGGCACGGTCATGGGCGCGAGGAAAAAGGACAGGCCGTCGTACTTGCGCTCCGCCGCAGGGTCCGTGCGCGCGAGCAGGATCATGTACTTCGCGTAGTTGCCCATGGTGGTCCAGATCTTGGTGCCGTTGACCACGTAGCTGTCGCCGTCGCGCACGGCGCGGGTCTGCGCGTTGCCGAGGTCCGAGCCGTGGTCCGGCTCGGAGAAGCCCTGGCACCAGATGTCCTCGCCGGTGAGGATGCCCTTCAGGTATCTCGCCTTTTCCGCCTCCGTGCCGATCTCGTTGATCAGCGGTCCGGCCCAGCCGAGACCGATGACGTTGAAGCAGATCGGCACCCCGGCCCGGCGCATTTCCTGGTCGGCGACGGACTGGAAGGCCGGGTCCATGCCACCGCCGCCGTATTCCTTAGGCCAGGCGAGGCCGAGGTAGCCGGCGGACCACACCTTGAACTGCCACTCGCGCAGGAAGTCGAGCTGCTCATCGCTGCCCACTTCCATGAAGGACTGGGGCAGGAGGAAGCCGGGGTCAGCGGGCCGGTTTTCCTTCAGCCAGGCCGAGACCTCGGCGCGGAAGGCGTCCAGTTCGTTCTGCGGGGCGGTCATGGTGAAACCTCCTGGTGTGCGGTCCCTGGCGGCAGGCTGCGCTCAGCCACCCGCGGGGAACGGGTTGAAGCCCGGGGCGCGCGCATCCGCGCGCTGAAACGCGGGGCGCTCGAGGAGCCGGTCAAGATAGGCGGCGGTCTGCGGCTTGTAGCGGTCGTCGAGACGCAGGACGCGGCCGAGGTACAGCGCGTAGCCGATGGCGATATCCGCAATGGTGAAACGGCCGGCGACCAGGTACTCGCGCTCCTCGAGAAACGCGTCGAGGCGGCGCAGCCGGGCCATGAACCACTTCGCGTAGTCCTCGGCCACGGCGAGCTTTTCCGGCGCAGGCTCGAACGCCGTGTAGCGCAGGTAGATGGTCTGCGGGAAGGTCAGCGTGGCGTCCGCCTGGTGCAGCCAGTTGAGGTAATCGCCGTACTCCGGGTGCGCGCGCTCGAGCCCGAGGCCGTCGTTCGGGTAGCGGTCGACGAGATACTGGCAGATGGCCACGGATTCGGTCATCGAGGTGTCGCCATCGGTGAAGTACGGCACCGTGCCGAGTGCGTTCAGCTTGAGGAAGTCCTTCTCGAGCAGCCGCGGAGGAAACTGAAGTATCTCGAGTTCATAAGGCAGGCCCAGCTCCTCGAGGGTCCACAGTGGCCGCAGGGAGCGGGCGCCGCCGCAGTGCCATAGCTTCATGTTCGCCTCTTCCGTCACAGCGCCTCCGTCACAGGCGCTCTCTCAGAGCCCGTATTGGCGCGCCGCGAGGTCGCGCATGATCTCTTCCGAGCCGCCGCCGATGGCGTTGACCCGCACTTCCCGGTAGATGCGCTCCACCCGGTTGCCGCGAAGGTAACCGATACCGCCGAGCACCTGCATCGCCTCCCGGGCGCAGAACTCCAGGGTCTCGCTGGCCTGCACCTTGAGCAGGGCGATGTCACCGGGGTTGGCGCTGCCCGCCTCGATGGCCTCGTAGCAGGCACGCAGGTAGGCCTGGGTCGCGTTCAGCTTCTGCTTCATCTGGGCGATCTTGTGGCGGATCACCTGGTGGTCGGCGAGGCGCCTGCCGAAGGTACGCCGCTCCTGCGCCCACTGCACGGCTTCCTCGAGGCAGACACGGCCGAGGGCCTCCATGGCCGCCGCCATGCCCATGCGCTCACCGTTGAAGTTGGTCATGATCACGCGGAAGCCCTGGTTCTCTTCGCCGATCAGGTTTTCGACGGGCACGCGCACGTTATCGAAGTAGAGCGTGGCCGTGTCCGAGGCCCACCAGCCCATCTTGCGGTCCAGCGGCGTGCGGGAAAAGCCCTCCGCGTCGGTGGGAACAAGCAGCATGGATACGCCGCCGTGGCCCTCACCGCCGGTGCGCACGGCGGTGGATACCCAGTCCGCCCGCAGCCCGCCGGTGATATAGGTCTTGGAGCCGTTGACCACGTAGTGATCGCCGTCGCGCACCGCCGTCGTCGCCAGCGCGGCGACATCGGAGCCGCCACCCGGTTCGGTGATGCCGAGGGCGATGTGCTTTTTGCCGGCGAGCACCGGCGGCGCCACCGCCTGTTTCATCGCCTCGCTGCCCCAGTTGATCACCGGCGGCAGCCCGATGCCGTGAACCATGAGGCTCGCGTTCACCCCGCCCACGGCGAAGCGCGCCAGTTCCTCGGCGACGATCCAGTGGTACCAGCTGTCGATGCCTTCGCTGGTGCCGCCGTATTCCTCCGGGTAGCCAAGACCCAGGAGCCCCACTGCCGCCGCCTTCGGCCAGAGCGCCGCCGGGATCTCGCCGGCTTCGTCCCAATCGTCGGCGAAGGGCGCGATTTCCGTATCGACGAAACGCCGCAGCTGTGTCCGCCAGGCCTCGTGGGCTTCCGTGAGGTGGGGGTTGGGCAAGCGGGCGCTGTCGAAGTCCAGGGCCATGGGCACGCCTCCGCGCGTGGTCGAGTCGGCATTGAGTGTTGCTTGAGATATTTGAGTATAACTTTAGCCTCTCGCGAGCGAAAGACGGGCGCAAGCCTGCCCCTTGCCAGCCGGTGAGCGTGCGCTATTCTCTACCCTGTCGGACTTCGGATGCGTGCTGCGGTATCACCGCGCTCTGGCGATCGGCGTCAAACCCTTCGGAAGAGCCAACAAGGAACGCAGCATGGCGGGCAAGTTTGAACTCAAGAAAGGCCGTACCGGCAAATTCAGCTTCAACCTCAAGGCAGGCAACGGCCAGGTGATCTTCACCAGCCAGAGCTATGCGGACAAACGCTCGGCCAACGCCGGCATCAAGTCCGTGAAGACCAACGCGAGCAAGGCGGAGCGCTTCGAGCGCAAGAGCTCCACCAAGGGCCAGGCCTACTTCACCATGACCGCCACCAACGGTCAGGTGATCGGCAAGAGCCAGATGTACACGAGCGCTCCCGGCATGGAAAAGGGCATTCAGTCGGTCATGAAGAACGCCCCGGCGGCGGAAACCGTCGACCTCACCGCGGCTGAAGCCGGCAAGGCGAAAGGCAAGAAGGGCAAGTAAGCCCGGCAAGCCGACCTGTAAAGGAAGGCCATACGGCCGGGGCGCTACTCGCCCCGGCTGTCACAGAAGCTTCACTGGAGCGTCATCACGGCGCCCCAATCAGACCGTAAGCTCCCGTCGATTTCTTCATCCATCGATGCGGAGCACACGATGAAACAGCACACGCCCCTGTACCTCGCCCTCGCCGCCCTCACGGCCGGCGCGCCCGGCGCCTTCGCCCAGGACGACCGCCTCCCCGCGGCGGGCCGGATCGAAGAGGTGACCGTCTACGCCCAGCGCCGGGAACAGACCGTCGCCGACGTGCCCATCAGCATCACCGCCTACAGCGGCGATCTGCTCGAACGCGCCAACATCGTCGAACTCGACGCGGTGTCGGACATCACTCCGGGCCTGGTCATCCAGGAACAGAGCCCGAACAACCCGGGCTTCGTGATCCGCGGCATCACCTCGGACAGCGGCTCCTCCCAGGCCGCGCCGCGCGTCTCCGTCTATTACAACGGCGTCGACGTCTCCCGCTCCCGCGGCTCCTACTTCGAACTCTTCGATATCGAGCGCATCGAGGTAGTGAAGGGCCCGCAGGCGACGCTGTTCGGCACCGCCGCCTCCGTGGGCGCCGTCAGCGTCTACACCGCGCGGCCGCAAGAGGAACTGGCCGGCTCCCTGACACTGAACGCCGGCAACTACAACGCGCGCCTCGCCCGCGGCTACGTCACCGGCGGCAGCGACCTCGTGCAGGCGCGCCTCGCCTTCCAGTACCGGGAGCGCGACGGCTTCATCGACAACATCGCCGGCAGCCCCGCCTCGCAGAACCCCGGCGGCTTCCGCCAGAACGACATGCAGGGCATCGAGCGCACGGCGCTGCGCCCCTCCCTGCGCTTCACCCCCACCGACGACCTCACC
>CAJWWA010000210.1 GCA_913048495.1 uncultured Halieaceae bacterium | reverse complement strand
CGTTGATGACGGCCGGCAATCTCGCGATCTCTCAAGCCGTGGTGAACCTGCTGACCGAGGGGATCGAATTCTGCGATCTTTCCAATTCGAAGGAATGCAGCCGGGAAACGCTGCTGACCGTTCCGTCCATGTTTCAGGCGGCGCAGCTGGTCGGCGGTGGTCGGCATGGGGGCGTTCATCGGGTGGGTCTCCGTGCTGGGATCTCGGGTCTACCCTGCCCCGGCGGGCACAGGCCTGCCGGGTGGCGGGAAGCGGGCTCAGAACGGGGTGCCGCGGAAGGGCCCCGCCGGGGTGGGGCCGGGCCTCACGGAGTGGAGGCGCGGGTGCCCTCCCCCGCCAGGCTGGCCTGGGCGTCGAAATCGGTGCTGGCGATGGGCGCCGCGAGGGTCACACTGGTGACCTGGTCGCACTGGATCAGCTCGCCGTAGCGGCGCATGGCCGCAGCGAAGCCCCGGCAGGGCTCCCATCGAGGCACGGGCGTGGGATCACCATCCGGACGGGTCTCGTGCCAGGCCAAGATGAGGACGCCGGCCCGGGTGTCCTCAAAGGCGGCGGCGGACGCGGTGAGTCGACAGGCGAGGCAGGTAAAGCCAGGGGGTTCACCGGGGCGCTCGGCCGGTACCAGTTCCCGGCTGTCGCAGGCGGGGCAGCGGTAGTCAGGGGCGGACATGGGAAACCTCCTCGTGCCGGGGTTGCGCAGTGGCGCCGGGCGCTTCCGTCCAGCCAGCGAGGGCCATGTGGCGACGGATGAGGTCGTGCCATTCCGGCGGGGCGAGGCGGCGGAGGATGTCCGCGCGCTCGGCTTCGGTGCTGGCGCCCATGGCGCGGCTGGCAACCTGCCGGGGGCGCAGGGAGCCGATGGGGGGATCATCAAGTACAAAGTCAGTCATGGCATGCGTGCTCCTGTTTGCCTGTTGGGGCACCGTAGACGGCGGCCTCGGTCATTGCCGGCGGGAGGGAAAGGGACGTGTCCGTCGCGGGGAAAAGGGGTGCCTGGGGCGGCGAGGTCGGTCCCGCCACCGAAGGGCTCGGTGTAGACACGATGCTCGGGCAAGTGCGCGACGATCCATGGGGCGAGCTTCCATTTGCCCCCGTGGTAGCGCAGCGCAGGCCTGGAGACGGCCTGATCAGCCCGGGTCACCATGACCAGGCCGCGAAGCCTTCCATGGTGTCGACATCCGCATCGAACTCCAGCCAGCGACAGCCGTCGCGGCAGGCGGCCTGTGCGATGGGGCGGATCGTGGCGGGGTACTTCGTGAGGTCGCCGAGCACGAACAGCCGAAAACCGTAGGGCAGGCGGTCGTAGGCGAAAGGTGTGTCCTCCCCGCGCTCCATGGCCTGCGCCAGGTCCTCGGGCAGGTGGGCGGTGGAGACCACCGCCGTGCGGGAGATTTCGGGCCAGGGATGTGCGGTCTGCGCCATGGTCGGCTCCTTGTCCGTGGGTGTTCGGCGACCCTACGGCGGGTGTTCCGGTCCCGCGCGGCGCGGGGAACCCCGGGGTTCCACCGGCTTGCCGGCACGGCGTATGGCGCTAGAAATAAAGGGGTCGGTCGGCGTGGGCCAGTGAAACCCGCGCGTTCAGGAGCGGTTGCGGTGCGAGTGCAGCAACCTGGAGAAAAGGCGCGGCGCGGCCTTGACCGCCGGCCGGATACGGCCGGTCAGGCGGCGGCGTTGGTGGCGAGGCGCCCGGCGCGCGGGCGGTGCGCCGGGGCCGCGGCCGTCAGCCGAAGGTGATCGAGATGGACGCGCTGGTCAGGCCGAGCGACGGCGCGGTGATGCCGCCACTGATCGTCCAGCTCCGGGGGGTCGCCAGGCGCTGGATCATGGCCCAGACGCTGTTCCAGATGCCAGAGAGCCAGCCGGGCAGCTTGCTCGTGACCCAGTTGCAGGCTTTCTGGAAGGTCTGGCCCGGCGTGCGCGCGGCCGAGGCGACATGGCTGTCGAGCGCCTGGACAAGGAGCTCCCCGGCACCCTGGGTCGCCTGGGCGCAGGCAAGGAGCTGCCCGGCGAGGTCCGTGTTGCTTTTGCGGCGCTTGAGGTGGTCCTCGGCCTGTCCGGTGAGTTCCGCCAGGTGGCGGAGCTCGCCGATCAGTGCATCGACGTACACCGCCAGGTTGTCGTCCTCGTTGCCCAGCGTTGTGCGGTGGCGTGCGAGTTCCGCGGTGAGTTCTTCCGCGGTTTGTTGAAGGAGGGTCATGGGTAGCGTCTCCCGCGCGTCGTGAGTGGGGGCCGGCGCGAGAGGAGCTCCCGGCGCCGGCCGTCCACTAAACGTAGGGCACGGCGCCGGGATGCGCAAAACGGGCGGGCTATCCGGCCCTCATCCGCACTTGCTGGCGCCGCAGGCCAGGCAGGTGCGGCAGCCGTCCATGACGACCACGGCCCTGGTGTGGCAGCTCGGGCAGAGCGTGGCGCTCGCCGGGTAGCCGGAGCCGTCGCCGCGGTCCTCCTTCATCTCGGCCTCGGCGCTCGCCAGGCGCTTCTCCTCGAGGTAGGCGCGCTGGTGCTCGTCCAGGCCATCGCCCTCGATGAGTCCGAGATCGCGCAGGTGGCGCTCGATGACATTGCCGATATCGGCCACGATGGAGGGCACGAAGCTCCCGCCCTGGAAGTAGCCGCCCTGCGGGTCGAACACGGCCTTGAGTTCCTCGACCAGGAAGGTCGAGTCCCCGCCCTTGCGGAACACGGCGGACATGAGGCGGGTGAGTGCCACGATCCACTGGTAGTGCTCCATGTTCTTCGAGTTGATGAAGATCTCGAAGGGGCGGCGGACCTCGTGGTCGGTGTCCGCGTTCAGGATCACGTCGTTGATCGTGATGTACATGGCGTGCTCCGCCCCACCCGGCTTGAGCTTGTAGGTCGCACCCGAGAGCATGTCGGGGCGTTGCAGCGCCTCGTGCAGGGTCTCCAGCGCCGGTGCCTGGGGTGCCGCCGCCTCCGGCGTGCGCGCCGCGTCCTTTTCCTGGACGCTGAAGCCAACGATTTTCTTGTCGATGCTGACGGTCATGGTCGATCTCCTTGCTGCGGTGCGATTGATGGCCTAGAACCGACCATAGAGACCTTCTTTCAGGGCATCGTAGAGATTGGAAGCGGTGTGTTCCTCGCCGTCGTAGAGGATCTTTTCATCCCCGCTCACCTCCACCGTCTCGCCGTCCTCGAGCGTGAACACGTACCGGGTGCGCGCCAGGTCCTCGTCACGCACCAGGACGCCGCTGAAGGCCTCCGGGTTGAAGCGGAAGGTGGTGCAGCCCTTGAGCCCCTGCTCGCAGGCCTTGAGGTAGATGTCCTTGAAGGCGTCGAAGGGCATGTCGGTCGGCACGTTGACCGTCTTCGAGATCGACGCATCCACCCAGCGCTGGGCGGCGGCCTGCATGGCGATGTGCTCATCGGGCGTGATGTCGTCGGAGACCACGAACGCCGCCGGCAGCGGGTCGGACGGGTCGGCGGCGGGGTTCACGCTCTCGCGGTAGGCCAGGAACTCGTAGCTCAGGACCTCGACCTGCTCCTTGGTCTTGCGCCCCTCGCGGATCACGTTGCGCTTGTAGCTGTGCGCGAAGCTCGGCTCGATGCCGTTGGAGACGTTGTTGCCCAGGGACAGGGCGATGGTGCCCGTCGGGGCGATCGAGGTGTGGTGCGTGAAGCGCGCGCCGGTTTCGGCCAGGCGCTCCACCAGGTCCGGCACCACCCCCGCCAGCTGTTGCATGTAGCGACTGTAGCGCGCGTGGAGGACGCGGCCGGGCACTCGGTCACCGACCTGGATGCCGTCCTCGGCCATTTCCGGCCGCTGGGCCATCATGGCCGGGGTGATCTCGTGCAGCTCGGCGAGCACCGGGGCGGGACCTTTTTCCTCGGCGAGCACCAGGGCCTCCTCCCAGCCGGTAATGGCCATGCGCCGGGTTACCTTCTCGGTGAAGGCGGCGGCCTCGGGGGAGCCGTAGCGCAGGCCGAGCAGTGTGAGGGCGGAGCCCAGGCCGAGGAAGCCCATGCCGTGGCGGCGCTTGGTCTCGAGCTCGTGCCGCTGGGCGGCCAGGGGCAGTCCGCTGATCTCCACCACGTTGTCGAGCATGCGGGTGAAGACCCGGACGACCTCGGTGAAGGCGTCCCAATCGAAGGCGGCGTTGTCCGTGAAGCGATGGCGGACGAAGCGCGCCAGGTTGACCGAGCCGAGGAGGCAGGAGCCGTGCGGGGGGAGCATTTGCTCGCCGCAGGGGTTGCTGGCCCGGATGGTTTCGCAGAACCAGTTGTTGTTCATTTCGTTGACGCGATCGATGAGGATGAAGCCGGGCTCGGCGTAGTCGTAGGTGAGGGACATCATTTCATCCCAGAGTGCCCGGGCCTTGATGACCCGGTAGACGCGGCAGGCGACCTGGCCCTGCTCGTTGCGGTAGTGGCCGTCGGTGGCCGGGCCGTTGCGCCAGTGGATCGGACCGGGTGCGCAGGCCTCGGCGGCCTCGGCCTCGCTGGTGGCCTGTACCGGGAAGACCAGGGGCCAGTCCCGGTCGTTGCGCACGGCCTCCATGAACTCCTCGGTGATGAGCAGTGAGAGGTTGAACTGGCGCAGGCGACCGTTCTCGCGCTTGGCGCGGATGAAGTCGAGGACATCGGGATGGGCGACGTCGAAGGTGGCCATCTGTGCGCCGCGGCGGCCGCCGGCGGACGCGACGGTGCGGCAGGTGGCGTCGAACACGTCCATGAACGGCAGCGGGCCCGAGGTGGAGGCACCGGCGCCGGACACGTGCGCGCCGTTCGGGCGCAAGGTGGAGAATTCGTAGCCGATGCCGCAGCCGGCCTTGAGGGTGAGACCGGCCTCGTGGTTGGCGTGCAGGATGCCGTCCATGCTGTCGTCGATGGTCCCGGAGACGGTGCAGTTGATCAGGGAGGTGTTGGGCTTGTGCTCCCCTGCCCCGGCGTTGGCCAGGATGCGGCCGGCGGGCAGCGCGCCGGCGTGGAGGGCCCAGAGGAACCGGGATTCCCATTGCTCGGGGTGCTCCTCGACGCTGGCCAGGGCGCGCGCCACGCGTGCCAGGGTGCCCGGGACGGTCTGGTCGAGGTTTTTGCCCTCACGGTCGGTCAGCGCGTACTTGGACGCCCATATCTCGCGGGAGGTGGGCTGCAGGCTGTCTTTCCGGTCGGTGGTCGGTGCTTCGTAAGCGGTCATGGATCGGGTCCTCCGTTATCGGCAGTCCAGACTGCCTTCCTGGGCGGCGGGGCGTGCGCCGCGTGGAAACGCTCGGGCAAGGGATAATCGGAGGGGCCGGTGATGGCCAGCAAAACCTGGGTGAAACGGGGCCTGCGGGGGGTGATTGCGGCATCTGTGCCGCATCGGGTGTGTCGGGTGTTGCCCACCGGCTTCCCGGCGGCCGGGGTGCGTTAGCGCAGGCGAGCCGGCGTGATGTCGACGATCCGGCCGCGCGTGGCGCAGTAGTGATAGTCGAGATAGTTGAGATGGGCGGCGGTGCTCAGGGCCCGCGGGCGGAAGACGGCGAAGCACTCGCCCTCACCGCGGACGCTGTGATAGCGAAGGCCGAAACTGCGGGCATCGCGCAGGTGGTGCCCGAGGGCCTGCCCGGCGGCGTAGCTGTCGGGATCATAGATCGGGTGTCGCCGGGGCAGGCGCCGCGCGTCGTGGAGGTCTTCCGGGCCGAGCCGCGCGCGCAGGGTGCGCATTTCCACCACCGTGTCCGGCGACCGGCTCTCGCGCAGGAAGCGGGCGCGGTGGAAGGCGGTCTCGTCCCGGGCGACCTGCTGGCGCGGGGTGCAATAGAAGACCCCGAAATCCCGGTTGAAGCGCCCGCCGCGGCCGTCAGTGGGCGCGTGGGTGAAGGCCGCCATGATGTAGGAGGCGCCGGGTCCCGCCACGCGATCCTCGCGGGGCACCAGGTAGAGGTCGCCGGCCTCGTCGCGCAGGCGGGGGTTGGTGAGGGACTCGACCTCGTACAGCACTTCGTAGTCGGCCGGGTCCGCGACCCGTTCGTACAGGTCGATCTGGGGGAACCGCGCGGGGATGATCCGGTAGACGTCGGTGTCGACCCGGTCCCGGGGAAGGCGGCCGGCGAGCGCCCTCAACGGCCCCGTTCCGCGTCGAGGAATGCCCGGACCGCCGCCAGGTCGGCGACCAGCCCGCCGAGCAGTCGCTCGAGCGGCGG
>CAJWWA010000209.1 GCA_913048495.1 uncultured Halieaceae bacterium | reverse complement strand
GGTGGCGGTGTCGCTCTTCTGGGTGCGGGATGCCGAAGCGAACGCGGCGATTCGCGTCCGAGCGTCGTGGGTGCCGAATCGTTCCCCGATCGTCTGCGCCTCGTCTTCGAGGTTCTGGGCGAACGCGCGGCCCGCGCCTGAGCGCACGAGTCGCTTCGCTTCACCGAAGGCCACAACAGCACCCGACTGCCAGAAATCAGCAACCTCCCGTGCGCGCGCAGCAACCTGATCGGTGTGGTGACCAACGGCACCGCGGTGCTCGGCCTGGGCAACATCGGCGCGCTGGCCTCCAAGCCGGTCATGGAGGGCAAGGCGGTCCTGTTCAAGAAGTTCGCCAACATCGACTGCTTCGACATCGAGCTCAAGGAGTCGGACCCGGAAAAACTCGCCGACATCATCTGTGCCATGGAGCCGTCCTTCGGCGCGGTGAACCTCGAGGACATCAAGGCCCCGGACTGCTTCGTGGTGGAGAAGCGCTGCCGCGAGCGCATGAACATCCCGGTCTTCCACGACGACCAGCACGGTACCGCCATCGTGGTCGGCGCCGCGGCGACCAACGCCCTGCGCATCGCCGGCAAGCGCTTCGAGGATATCAAGGTCGTCTCCACCGGCGGCGGCGCCGCCGGCATCGCCTGCCTGAACATGCTGCTCAAGCTCGGCGTTCGCCGCGAGAACATCTGGCTGGTCGACCTGCACGGCGTGGTCTACGAGGGCCGCGGCGAGGACATGAATCCGCAGAAGGCCGCCTTCGCCCAGCCCACCGCGGCGCGCGCCCTGGCCGACGTCATCGAGGGGGCGGACCTATTCCTCGGCCTGTCGGGGCCGGGGGTGCTCGACGGCGCGCTGGTCGGCCGCATGGCCGAGCGGCCGATCGTCTTCGCCCTGGCCAACCCGGTGCCCGAGATCATGCCGGACCAGGTCCGCGAGGCGGCGCCCGACGCCATCATCGCCACGGGCCGTTCCGACTACCCGAACCAGGTGAACAACGTACTCTGCTTTCCGTTCATTTTCCGCGGGGCGCTGGACGTGGGCGCCACCGAGATTAACGACGCCATGCAGCTGGCCTGTATCGACGGGATCGCCGCGCTGGCGCGCGCCACCACCAGCGCCGAGGCTGCCGCCGCCTACCAGGGCGAGCAACTGGTCTTCGGGGCGGACTACCTCATTCCCAAGCCTTTCGACCCGCGCCTCATGGGCGTGGTCGCCACCGCCGTGGCCCGGGCGGCAATGGAGTCCGGCGTCGCCACCCGCCCGGTGGATGACTTCGAGGCCTACAAGACCCGCCTCGACAGCTCCGTGTTCCGCTCGGCGATGTTGATGCGTCCGGTGTTTTCCGCCGCGGCCCAGTCCGAGCGCCGCATCGTCTTTGCCGAGGGGGAGGACGAGCGCGTGCTCCGCGCGGCCCAGTCCATCAGCGAGGAAATGACCGACCGGCCGATTCTCATCGGCCGCCCCGAGGTCATCCTCCGCGGCTGCGAGCGCGCGGGCCTGACCATGCGCCCCGGCGAAGACTTCGACATCGTCGACCCGGCGAAGGACCCGCGCTACCGGGCCTACTGGGAAACCTACCTGTCGCTCATGGCGCGCCGCGGCGTCACGCCGGACCTTGCCAAGGTGATCATGCGCACGAACACCACGGCGATCGCCGCGATCATGGTGCACCTGGGCGACGCGGACTGCATGATCTGCGGCACCTTCGGCCAGTACCTGTGGCACCTCAACTACATCCGCCAGGTCCTGGCCCGCGACGGCCGGCACGCCGTGGGCGCCCTGTCGCTGATGATCATGGAGGACGAACCGCTATTCATCGCCGACACCCACGTGCACCCGGAGCCCACGCCGGAGGAGATCTGCGAGACGGTCATCGGCGCTGCCCGGCACGTGCGCCGCTTCGGCCTCAAGCCGAACATCGCGCTGTGCTCGCACTCCCAGTTCGGCAACCTCGACATCGACTCCGGCCGGCGCATGCGCGCGGCCATGGAGCTCTTGGCGCTGCGCGAGCCGGACTTCGACTACGAGGGCGAGATGCACACGGACGCGGCGCTGGACCCGGAGCTGCGCAGCCGCATCTTCCCGCACTCGCGGCTCAAGGGCCCGGCCAACGTGCTCGTGTTTGCCAACGGCGACGCCGCCTCCGGCGTTCGCAACATCCTCAAGATGCGCGCCGGCGCGCTGGAGGTAGGGCCCATCCTCATGGGCATGGACAACACGGTGCACATCGTGACCCCGTCGATCACCGCCCGGGGGCTGCTGAACATCTCCGCGCTCGCCGGCACGGACGTGTCCCACTACGCCTGAAATGAGCGGGGCGACGGCGGCGATCGAGGAACTTGCGGACGCCCTGGGCCGCGCCCGGGCCGTGCTCTTCGTCACCGGCGCGGGGGTGTCCCTCGCGTCCGGCATCGACACCTTCCGCGGCACGGACCCCGGCGCCGTGTGGAAGAACGACATCATGGAGAAGGCGACGCTGGGCCACTTCCGCCGCGACCCGGCGGATGCCTGGGCCTGGTACCTGGCCCGCTTCGAGCGGGTGGCCGGCGCCGAGCCCAACCCGGCGCACCGGGCCCTCGTCGACCTCGAGCACGCGCTCGCGGCGCGCGGGGCGAGCAGCCTGCTGGTCACGCAAAATATCGATGGCCTGCACCACCGGGCCGGTTCCCGCGCGCTGGTGGAGATCCACGGCAAGGCGCGCAAGGTGCGCTGCTCGGCGCCGCGCTGTCCCGAGGGCGCTTTCGGCACGCTGGATTTCGATGTCAGCGCTTTCGACGCCTTTCGCGATGCCGGCTCCCCCGAGCAGCTGCCCCGCTGCCCGCAGTGCGGCGAGGGCCTGCTGCGCCCCCACGTGCTCTGGTTCGACGAGCACTACCAGAGCCACCCGGACTACGGCTTCGAGCGCGTGCTGGCCTACCTGCCCACGGCGGACCTGGTGCTCTTCGTGGGTACGTCCTTCTCCGTCGGCATCACCGACTGGATCGTCGAGGACTCGCGCGCGGCGCGCCGGGCCTGCTGGTCCATTGACCCCTCGCGGGAAGCGCCCGTCGGCGTACGCCCGATCCCCGGTCGCGCCGAAGAGGTGCTGCCTGCGCTTGCCCCGGTTTGACCCGCACGGCGGGGTCGACCATGCAAAGCCTCTTCAAATCAGAAATCTATGCGTGAAAACTCATGTTTTTTCTAGAAAATTTCCCGCGGGAACGCCGAAGTCGGTTCGGTGTGTCAACTCTCGGCCAGGAATGGAAATCGAAGTGCGCTGCTCTGATCTCCGGTGGCGCTGAGTACGCACAGACGGCTTCCGGCGGCGTGTGGGCAGCTTCCCACGAAGGTGCCGCAGGGTGAACGTCAAAACCGGTCATTGCTGTACTCAGTCTCAGTCTGTAATTCGAACTCAACGGTTGTGACTGCGGATACCGACTTCCATCGCACCGTCGGCTGTAGTTAATGACCGCTGAGTTTGAATTGTCTAATAACTTTACAGACAGCGCTCCACGGGCACGAGAGCGTCACTGCAGGTTATTGACATAAGGAAGCTTTAATCCGAATGGCACATTCTATGCAGCATGCGCCGTGACTCATGATCCAGTCAGGGGCACGCAGCATGCCGAAGACGCTCAACGCCTTACTCCTAATTCTGCTTGCACACAGCGCAGCGTCTACCGCGGCCCCAATCGTTTGGACTTTTGATTCAACGTCACTAATGTCGCCGAGCGGACAATTTACGTTTGATGCCTCGACGAGCACCTACAGCGATGTAAACATTGTTGGCTTTCTCCTTGATGACTATGTTTCGGCTTCAGGGACTGCACTTTCGCTAACCTCGAATGGCGATTTTTTCGGCGATCTTCTTAGCATTTCGTTCAACGCTCCCCTGACTGATCTTGGCGGAACCGTTGCTTTCACTGGCTTTGAAGATGCCGGTGTCTTCGGGATTTTCGACATCGCAGGTTCAGTCATCGCCCCCTCTCAAAGTGTGCCCGCGCCCGCGACTCTCGCACTCCTCGGCCTCGGCGTCCTCGGCCTGCGACTGGGCCGTAAGGCTTAAACAGTACTCCTGATTTAAGCCCGCACCGGGCGGCATTTTTTGTCGGCGTTTGGAGTGGGTCGTAAGCGGACGGCCACCGACCCGATCTGAACATCGGCCGGCGGTAGGACCATGGGATTACCTCTTCACGGGTCCGATAGAAACTGGCGCTCTGAGTTCCTGTAGCTAAGCTGCTGTTAGCACTGCTGGAAAGGTTGAAAAGGACGATGATTCGTTACCTCAAGATCGCGCTGGCGGCATTCGCATCACTGTTCTGCCTGTTCTACGCGCTGCAGAACATCGCGAATCTCGGCTCAGCGGAATGGTTCGTCGGTGCAATGACAGCGATGGAGGGCCACGAGGCCTATCCGAACACCTTCGCTTTCGCCATCAAGTCCCCGTTGCTCATCAAAGTGATGCTCTGGATCATCATTCTGCTCGAACTGCTGGCGGGGGTGCTTTGCGCGAAGGGCGCCGTCGATCTCCTGCGGCGGCGCAACGCGAGTAGCGCCGAGTTCAACGCCGCGAAGACCTGCGCCCTGGCCGGCAGCGGGCTGGCCGTGATTATCTGGTTCGGCATCTTCGGGGCCTTTGGCGGCGCCTTTTTCCAGATGTGGCAGGTAGAGGCCGGGGTCAATGCCCTCAGGGATGCCTCCTTCTATGCGCTACAGCATGCGGCCGTGTGGCTGATGATAAGAGCGGAGGATTGACGGGACCTGCGCCGGTTTATCGGTGGGTCATTTGTTGCGCGGTAGCGTCCAGTCGCAATTGGTACCGGAGACCGGACTCGAACCGGTAAACCCTTTCGGGCGGGGGATTTTGAGTCCCCTGTGTCTACCAATTCCACCACTCCGGCAGGGAAGGGGGAGGCGCGGGATTATAGCAACGGGACCTCCCGGCGCAATGACGACCTGCCAGCGCGGTGCTTAACCTGCCGCGGCTTTCCCGGTATCCTTCGCACCCGATCCGAGTAACGCCCCGCCCGGGGCCATGAACGCGAAAGGAGAACACCATGGGCATGAAGCTGATCAAGAAGACCGCCGAGTACCGCATCTACCAGCGCCGCGACGACCGCTATGCCGTCGAGAACGCCGAGCGGAAGCCGGTGAACGGTGACGAGAAGGCCGCGATCCTGCTGGCCGAAGGCCTGATCACGGCACCGGCGCCGAAGCAGCCGGAACCGGAAGAGCCCGAGGCCGCGGAAGAAGAGGCGGCGGCCGAGGAGGGTGCCGAGGCGGCGGCCGAGGAAGCGCCCGCCGAAGACGACGCCGAGTAAGCGGCGTCCCGGGGCCTTCGGGCCCCGTCCCCTTGCAACGCGCCAGAGGCAACGCGGCGCGAGCAGCGCGGCAAATGCAACGCGACGACTTCAGCTACCACCTGCCGGAGGAACTCATCGCGCAGCGGCCCCTCGCGGACCGCGCGGCGAGCCGTCTCCTGTGCCTCGATGGTGCTAGCGGCACTATCGCCCACCGGCAGTTCCGGGAGCTGCCTTCCCTGCTGCAGCCGGAGGACCTGCTGATCTTCAATAACACCCGGGTCCTCCCGGCGCGGCTCTGGGGCCGCAAGGGCACGGGTGGTCGCGTGGAGGTGCTGGTCGAGCGCCTGCGCGGTGACGACGAGGCGCTGGTCCACCTGCGGGCGAGCAAGCCGTCCGCCGCCGGTACGGTCATCCACCTCGCCGCGGACCGCGATGCCGAACCTGGCGCCGAGTATCTCGAGGTGCTCGGCCGGGAGGACGATCTTTACCGGGTAGTGGCCCCGGAAAAGCCGGTCACGCAGCTCCTCGCCGAGCTGGGCCACATGCCTCTGCCGCCCTATATCGAGCGCAGCGACGATGCCGCCGACCGCGAGCGTTACCAGACGGTGTACGCCAGCCGCGACGGCTCCGTGGCGGCGCCGACGGCGGGCCTGCACTTCGACCAGGCGCTGTTCGCGGCCCTGGATGAGCGCGGCATCGCGCGCACGGAAGTGACGCTTCACGTCGGTGCCGGCACCTTCCAGCCGGTGCGGGTTGAGAACATTGAGGATCATGTCATGCACAGCGAGGTGGCCCACGTGCCCGAGGCCACGGTGGCCGCCATCGAACGCACCCGTGCCCGTGGCGGGCGGGTGATCGCGGTGGGAACCACGTCGGTGCGCTCCTTGGAGTCGGCCAGCCGGGGCGGCCG
>CAJWWA010000208.1 GCA_913048495.1 uncultured Halieaceae bacterium | reverse complement strand
ACCGGGTCCGCGGCGGCGCGCCGCTGGCGGTGAACCTCGGCACCGGGCGCGGTTACTCGGTCCTCGAGGTGGTCGAGGCATTCCGCCGCGCCAGCGGCCGCCCCATCGCGGCAAAGGTGGTGGCGCGCAGGCCCGGGGATATCGCCTGCTGCTACGCCGACCCGGAGCGTGCGCGGACGCTGCTCGGCTGGGAGGCGCGCCTCGGGCTCGAACGCATGTGCGAGGACGCCTGGCGCTGGCAGCGCGAGAACCCGGAGGGGTTCCCCGCGGCCTGAGTCAGGACACTACCGGCCCACGGCCGTGTAGGCGAAGCCGGCGCCCTCGATCAGCTTGCGCTCGTACACGTTGCGCAGATCGATGAAGGCATTGCCGCGCATCAGCTCGAGGGTGCGGGCGAGGTCGAGACCGCGGTACTGGTTCCATTCGGTCAGCAGCACCAGCGCGTCGGCGTTCTCCAGCGCTTCCTCGATGGTAGCGGCGTAGTGCACGCTGTCCGGCAGCAGGTGACGCGCCTCGTTCACGCCCTGCGGGTCATGCGCGACGACCTGCGCACCCTTGTCCGCGAGCGCGGGCAGAATGGCGAGCGCGGGCGCGTCGCGCATGTCGTCCGTTTCCGGCTTGAAGGTCAGGCCGAGTACCGCGATGCGCTTGTCGGCCTCGCTGCCGCCCAGGGCCTGGCGGATCTTCGCGACCATGCGCGCCTTCTGCGAGGCGTTGACCTCCACCGTCGCCTCCACGATGCGGCTCGACAGGCCGTGCTCCTGGGCGATGCGGATCAGCGCGAGCGTGTCCTTGGGGAAGCAGGAGCCGCCGTAGCCGGGCCCGGCGTGGAGGAACTTGGGGCCGATGCGCCCGTCCATGCCCATGCCCTTGGCGACCAGGTTCACGTCGGCGCCGGTGGCTTCGCAGAGCTGGCTGATCTCGTTGATGAAGCTGATCTTGGTGGCGAGGAACGCATTGGCCGCGTACTTGATGAGCTCTGCGCTCTCGAGGTCCGTGACCAGGATCGGCGCCTCGATGAGGTTGAGGGGCCGATAGAGCTCGCGCAGCCGTGCCTCGGCGCGCGCGGACTCCACCCCGAGCACCACCCGGTCCGGGCGAAGGAAGTCGCCGATCGCCGAGCCCTCGCGCAGGAACTCGGGGTTCGAGGCCACGTCGAAGTCCGCCGCGGGGTTCGCCTTGCGCACCAGCCGCTGCACTTCCCGGGCGGTGCCCACGGGCACCGTCGACTTGTCGACGATCACGGTATAGCCGTCGAGGTGCGCCGCCAGCTCCGTGGCGGCGGCATAGACGTACTGCAGGTCCGCGTGGCCGTCGCCGCGGCGCGTCGGGGTGCCGACGGCGATGAACACCAGGTCCGCTGCTGCGATCGGGCCGGCCAGCTCGCCGCTGAACTGCAGCCGGCCGCCCGCGACGTTGCGCGCAACGAGGTCGTCGAGACCGGGTTCGTAGATGGGTATCTCGCCGCGCGACAGGGCGGCGACCCGTTCCGGCGACTTGTCCACGCAGGTGACGCGGGCGCCGAACTCGGCGAAGCAGGCGCCGCTGACGAGGCCGACGTAACCGGCACCGATCATGACCACGTTCATGGCTGTTCGCTGTCCTCTCTCTGTCCGTAGTAGTCCCTATACCAGGCCGTGAACTGCGCCAGGCCCTCGGCGAGGGGCGTCGAGGGGCGGTAGCCGGTCCAGGCGTGCAGGGCGTCGATATCGGCGCAGGTGGCCGTGACGTCACCGGGCTGCATGGGCTGGAAATCCTTCACGGCCTCGCGGCCCAGCGCCGACTCGATCGTTTCTATGAAGTCGAGCAGGCGCACCGGCTGGTTGTTGCCGATGTTGAAAACCCGGTAGGGAGCGCAGCTGCTCCCGGGGTCCGGCGTGGCGGCGGACCAGGCGGGGTCGGCGGTGGCGGGACGGTCCAGGACCCGCACCACGCCCTCGACGATGTCGTCGATGTAGGTGAAGTCCCGCGCCATTTCCCCGCCGTTGAAAACCTTGATGGGTTCGCCCGCGAGGATGGCGCGGGTGAACAGGAAATAGGCCATGTCCGGCCTGCCCCAGGGCCCGTAGACGGTGAAGAAGCGAAGCCCCGTGGTGGGTATGCCGTAGAGGTGCGCATAGCTGTGGGCCATGAGCTCGTTGGCTTTCTTGGTGGCGGCGTAGAGCGACACCGGGTGGTCGACGTTGTCGTGTACGGAGAAGGGCATGTGGGCGTTGAGGCCGTAGACCGAGCTCGATGAAGCGTAGACGAGGTGTTTGACCGGCTGATGACGGCAGGCCTCCAGCACGGCGAGGAAGCCGTTGATGTTGCTATGCGTGTAGGCGTGGGGGTGCTCGAGCGAGTAGCGCACACCGGCCTGGGCGGCGAGGTGGATGACGGCGTCCGGCTGTGCGTCCGCCACCAGTGAGCGCAGCGCCGCTGCATCGGCGATATCCAGTTCCACCGTTTCGAGGCGGTCTCCGGCGCCCGGGGCCAGTGCCGCCAGCCGGTCGCGCTTGAGCTGCACATCGTAGTAGTCGTTCAGGTTGTCGACACCGAGGACCCGGTCGCCGCGGGCGAGCAGCGCCCGGCCGACGTGGAAACCGATGAAGCCGGCGACGCCGGTGACGAGAATCTTCACGGCGTCAGTCCCGCGGCCCCCGGAGTACCTGCCGCGACTGCAGGTCCGCCTCGACGGCTTCGCGGGTGAAGTGTACCGGTCGCCACTGCTTGGCCCGGTACAACGCGGTCTGGTCGCTGAACCAGGGCGAGGCGGGATCGCCCGACTGGCTGTAGCTCAGCAGGGCGTCGCCCGCGGGCCCGTCCTCTTCGAAGGCGAGCGTCAGGATGAAGCTGCTGCCGTGCACGATGGGGTAGCCCGAGGCCGTGAGCAGCCGCGAGTCGGCCACCGGGGCGGTATCGAGGTCGCCGTTGGGGTGGCCGAGGTCTGCCGGCAGCAGCGGCTCGCCGGGCTTTGCCGACACCTGCAGGTTCGCCACGCCCTCGTAGCGGTTGCCGCCGTGGACGGGAAAGCGCTCGCCCGCGCGGTAGGCCGCCTGCGCCGCACCGAGGGGTGCGTCGAGCGGCAGCCCCGCGGCCTCGAGGACCGCGACTGCAGCGGCGAGATGGTCGAGGGCCACGGCCGCGTCGGCGAGCCCGGCCGGCGTGGTCACCGGGCGCGCCGCGTCGAAGGGCTCCGCGAAGAGGCTGCCGGCATCGAAGTGCTCCGCGTAGTCGTAGCGGGCGAGCCACTCGCGGAAGAGCACGGCGCCGCGGCTGTCCTCGTCAAAGCGTCCGTCGAAGGCGTCGAGGGCGTTGCAGGCCC
Source organism: uncultured Halieaceae bacterium (assembly GCA_913048495.1). Lineage (GTDB taxonomy): Bacteria > Pseudomonadota > Gammaproteobacteria > Pseudomonadales > Halieaceae > Pseudohaliea. The sequence continues at coordinate 2,908 of CAJWWA010000208.1, read as the reverse complement.
TCGTGAGATCGCGGCGCTCGTCCTCGATGGTCACGGCGGGCGTCGTCCGGCAGGCCTCGACCAGCGCGTCCTTCAGCAGCTCTGCCGCGAGGCTGCGGTTGGAGAACAGCGCCTCCTGTATTTCCCGGCGGTTGAAGCGGCCGTCGTCGCCGGCATAGCCATAGGGGCTGTCCGGGTCGAGGAGCTGCACGTTCATGCGGGTGCGCAGGCTGCGCGCCGTGGCCTCCGGGCCGTACAGGGGTGAGTAGCCCGTGAGCGGCGCCGCCGGCTGTGTCAGCCAGTAGCTGTCGTTGGCATTGAAGATGTAGTCGCGGCGCTCCAGCCGGGGCCGCTGCTCGAAGGGCACGGTGCCGGGCACCGGCGTGCCGGGCACGTCCACCCAGGCGAAGCGGCTGTCGCTGCCGTCCAGCAGGACCATGCCCCGTTCCGCATAGAGGTTCGCCGTGCGCGGGTCGCTGGCGAGGCGTTCCTGCCAGAGGCTGATCGCCTCCTCGCTCAGGTTGCCGACCGTGGAGTTGTCCAGGTAGAGCGCGCGGCCGTCGGCGCTCGCCGCCATGGTGTTGACCCAGGGCATGGCGTTCCAGCGCCGGTGCGCTTCGATGAAGCTGTCGAGGTCGGTGGCCAGGTTCATGGCCCGCCACTGGGACAGGAGATAGGTGTTTTCGGCGTTGGCGTCGCGGGCCGTGAACGCGGTGGTCTCGGTCCAGGGCATGCCGGGCATGGTCAGGACCGGGCCGAGGTGGCTGAACCACAGCGTGCGCTCGACCTCTGTCACCGCCCCGTCCTCGCCGAGCACCGGTACCCCGACCGTGCGCGAGGTCATGGAGCGCGGTTCACCGTCGAGGAAGTAGCGCGTCGGCTCGCCGGGCACCAGCTCCAGCTGGTAGAGCACCACGCGCTCGCTGTCGGACACCGTGTGCGACCAGGCCACGCCGCGGTTGAAGCCGATGGCTACGCCGGGGGCGCCGAGGAGGTGGGCGCCGTAGACGTCGAGGGTGCCGGGGATGGTCAGGTGTTTTTCCCAGAAGCGGTTGCCGCCGTACCAGGGATAGTGCGGGTTGGCGAGGAGCAGGCCGCGGCCGTTCTCGGTGCGCTCGCTGCCGAGGGCCCAGGCGTTGGAGCCGAGGCCGGACAGTGCCATGGCGTCGGCCGCTTCCGCGACCAGCCGCTCGCTCACCGCGGCCGTGCTTGCCGCCGCCGGCGGTTGCGCCGCCGCGAGGGCGCCGGCCATGCGCGGCAGGGTCTGGGCCAGGAGTACCATGCGGCCCGTGAAGTCCTCGGGCGTGGCCGGGCGCACCCAGTCCTCGCCGGCGCACCAGCTGCCGGGGGCGTTCCCGCCCTGCTCGGCGAGGTAGCGGTTGTAGCCGGCCGTGTAGCCGGTCAGCCAGTCGCGGTTGGTGGCGTCTTCGGCGGCGAAGGCGGCCCGCGCCTGCGCCGGGATGCCGAGGGCGCGCACGACGCTGTCGGACACCACGTTGCGCTGCTCGTCGCCGGGCCCGAAGTAGCGCGCCAGCTCGCCGCGGGCGGCGACCAGGCCGCGGGCGATGTGACAGCCGTGGTCTTCGGCGGCGGCGTAGCCCTCGCCGTAGCCGAGGCTGCCGAAGTCGTCTGCGGTAATGTGGGCGACACCGTGGCTGGTGCGGATCAGCTCGGCCCGGTAGCCGCCGTCGCCGGCGGGACCGCCCTGGCAGGCGGTCAGGAACAGCAGGCAGGCGGGGGTCAGCCTGGCGGCGCGGCGCAGCGGTTGCAGCATGGGTGGGAGCTCCTTTCTTATTGGCGGCCGGGTGGATGGCCGCACAGACGGCCGGCGTCCTGTCGGACGGGACCCTAGCCTATCACCGGTCGCCGCGGCTGGCTTCCCCGCCTTGCGCGGCGATCCAGCTATCTACGCGCCGCCCGAGAAGGTCCAGGGGCAGGGCGCCGCCGGCGAGGACGAGGTCGTGGTAGGCGCGCAGGTCGAAGGCGTCGCCGAGCGCATCGCGGGCGCGCTCGCGCAGCTCGACGATCCTGAGCATGCCGATCTTGTAGGAGGTGGCCTGCCCTGGCCAGACCAGGTAGCGGCGGATCTCCGAGCGCACCATGCCCTCCGGGAAGGCGGAGTTGTCCAGCATGTACTGCACGGCGCGCTCCTCGCTCCAGCCCTTGCTGTGCAATCCCGTGTCGACCACCAGGCGGATCGCGCGGAAGAGCTCCGAGTTGAGGCGGCCGAAGTCGTAGTAGGGGTCCTCGAAGAGCCCGAGCTCCGCGGCGACCTGTTCGGCGTAGAGCGCCCAGCCCTCGCCGTAGGCGGAGTACCACTCGTTGCGCCGGAAGTGCGGCAGGTTCTCGTGCTCAAGGGCAATGGCGATCTGCATGTGATGGCCGGGGTTGCCCTCGTGATAGGCGGTGGTCTGCAGATCGGTACGGTTCTTCGCGCGCATGTCGGACAGGTGCAGGTAGTAGACGCCGGGCCGGCTGCCGTCCGCGGTGCCCTCTTCGTAGAAGGCGGCACCGCCGTCCCGCTCGCGGAACGGCTCGACGCGCCTCACCACCAGCGGCATCCGCGGCAGGATGCCGAACAGGTCCGGCAGCCGGTCCTCGATGGCGTCCAGGTAGTACTCCGTCTCCTCGATGTAGGCGCGTCGCCCGGCGGGCGTGTCCGGGTAGTAGAAGCGGTCAGCGCCGCGAACGTAGCGGAAGAAGTCCTGCAGGCTGCCTTCGAAGTCCACCGTGGCCATGATCTCGCGCATGGCCGCCTGGATGCGCGCCACCTCGGCGAGCCCCAGCTCGTGGATCGCCGCAGCGGACAGCGCGGTGGTGGTGTTGTAGCGCAGCTGCTGGGCGTAATAGGCCTCGCCGTCGGGCAGTTGGTGAACCCCCTGCGCCGGGTCGCCCGCGTCGACGCGGTCCGCTTCCAGCCAGCCGATGA
>CAJWWA010000207.1 GCA_913048495.1 uncultured Halieaceae bacterium | reverse complement strand
GCCTGCGCGTGGGCAACCGCCGGCAGTGCCAGGAAACTCGCACCAAGCAAGAACGCCGCCGCATTTGTTCCCCTTGCAGCAGCGTGTCCACGAGCACCGATAGTTCCGATTCGCTGGCTCAAGCCCATTCTGATCGCCCCCTTCATGCGCCCCCGCGCATCAGCAACTTCATCGGCGATCCGGCGAGCCCGTGGAACCGGGCTTCTTCGTTACCGGCGGTGCCTTAACACCACCCGAGGGCAGGTGTCATGTGTATTTTCGCCATTTTACGAAGCCGTTGCTCGCCGCGCGCCAGAGGTTACGAAGCCAAGCGGACCGCGCCGAAGGGGCAATCCCTTACTACCTTGCAGCCCTCAGCGAGCGCTGTGCGGGGCTCCAGCGCCCTGAGTGAAAGTCGAACCTGCTCCATGGTCCGATCCATCTTCGACTGTGACCACGCGGTTCCGTCCCGCGCGCTTGGCAGCGTAAAGCGCGTCGTCGGCAAGGCGGTAGAGCGGCCCGAAAGGCCCGTCGGCCAATCCCTGCGCTATGCCGATACTCACAGTAATCTTCAGGGCGGGGGCAATGGCGTCGTACGGGCATTTCGCCAGTTCGCTTCGCACACCCTCACCCAGGCGGCGGAGATCCGCCCCCGCGATCCCGCTGACACCAAGCACGAATTCCTCGCCGCCCAACCGCCCCGCATGGCAATCATGCGCGGCTTCGAAGGTCTTCAACTTGTCTGCCAGCAGGATCAGCGCTTCGTCGCCCGTCTGATGCCCGAACTCGTCATTGACCGCCTTGAAGCGATCGACGTCGATCAGGATGAGACCAAAGGGCATCGTGGTCCGCCCCCCGAAATCCTTGGCGCACCGGGCCAGGAACCCCCGGCGATTCAACAGCCCGGTCAGGGGATCGCGCTCGGCGAGCTCGGCGAGGCGCTTACCCGTCGCAATCGCGGTGTCGCGCTCAACCCGAAGCGCCCCCAGCCGCGTGGTTGCGAATGCGGTCAGGCACACGACCTGCAATGCCGAGGCAAAAAGCATCACGATCTTGTCGCCGCCGCCCCACAAAACCCCGCCGAGATCCACCACCAGAGTCAGCACCAGCGTCGCCATGGGAAGCGCCCAGCTTATCGCGAGGTCGCGTCCTTCCACATGGCCCTTGCGCCAAGCCGTAGCGATACAGATCACGGCCACCGCCACACTCATGAGCGTTCCGATCCCCAGCAATGGGGCGAAGAAAGTGATATCCGCGCCGGGAAGGCCACTCGCCACCCCCATGGCGAACATGGCCGAACCCAGACCGACGAGCAGACGCAGCGCAGCCTTTTCGAGAATGCCGCGCAACGCAGAGGCGGTCGCCAAAGCGGCCAGCAATATGGCAAAACACGCAAGGCCGGTCGCCAATCGGCTCGTTATCGTGCCGGCGATGCCGGGCATGATGCGCGCTTTCGACACCGACATCGCGCACATGCACTTGACCGCGAGCGCCTACCTCTGGGGTTTCGCGTTCTTCCATCTCGCCTGCGGGCCGCTGGCGGACCGCTTCGGACGGCGCCCTGTCCTGCTCGGCGGCACGCTGCTGTTCATCGGCGCCTCCCTCGGCTGCGCGCAGTCCGGCGACGTCCTCGAGCTCGCGGCCTACCGCTTCGTGCAGGGCATCGGCGCCTGCGTCGGCCCCACCCTGGCGCGCACCATCGCCCGCGATGTCTACGGGCCGACCCGCGCCGCCCGCGCCCTGTCCCTCATCGCGATGCTCATGGCCCTCGCCCCCGCCGTGGCCCCGGGGCTCGGCGGCATCATGCTGCGCTTCGTACCCTGGCCCAGCGTCTTCCTGTTCCTCGCCAGCTACGCCGTGGCCATCTTCCTGCTGGTGGGCCGCTATCTGCCGGAAACACTGCCGCAGCGGCAGAGCCTGCACCCGCTGGCCATCGCGCGGAATTACGCGGAGCTGATCGTGCACCCCTTCTTCCTCGCCGTGAGTATCTGCGGGGCGCTGGTCTACGCCGGGCTGCTGGCCTACCTCACGTCGTCGGGTTTCGTGTTCATGGACATGCTCGGCGTGCCGCTGCAATGGTTCGGGCTGATCTTCCTCACCTCGGTCATCGGCTACATGGCGGGGAGCGCCCTGTCCGCCCGCCTCGCCAGCCACCACCGCTCGGAGCAGGTCATGCTGGCCGGCTGCGCCACCGCCGTGGCCAGCAGCGCCGGCCTGCTCGGCGGGCACCTGCTGCTGCCGGCGAGCGTGCTCGCCCTGGTCCTGCCCATGACCTTCTACGCGCTCTCCCTCGGGCTGGTGATGCCCCACACCATGGCCATCGCGCTGCGCCCCTTCGCCCACATCGCCGGGACGGCCTCTTCTCTCATGGGCTTCGTGCAGATGGGGCTCGCGGCGCTGGTCACCGCCGTGGTGGGCGAGCTCCTCGCCGACACACCGCGACCGCTGGTGCTGGGGATGCTCGTGGTCACGGCTGCCGCCCTGGTACTGGCCCTCTGGGTCCAGGGGCGCGACGAGCCCGCGGAGGCCCTGCCAGCGGGCGAGTGATATGCCATACTTCTGCGCCATTTCCTGAGGCGAGGTAGCCATGAAGATCGGAATCATCAGCGGCAGCCACCGGGTCGACTCGCAGAGTGCGAAGATCGCAGGCTGGATCGAGCGGTCGCTCAGCGACCGCGGCCTGTGCGACGAGACCTGGCTCTATTCCCTGGCGGGCAACCCCCTGCCGTTCTGGGACGAGGGGGTCTTCGAGGGCACGGAGGCCTGGGAAGAGATCATGGGGCCGCTGCGTGATGCCCTGAACAGCTGCGATGCCTTCGTGATCGTCTCGCCGGAGTGGCACGGCATGGCGCCGGCGGGCCTGAAGAACTTCTTCCTGCTCTGGCCCGGCAGCGGCGAGCTGGCGCACAAGCCGGCGCTGCTGGTCTCCGTCTCGGCGTCGCAGAACGGCGCCTACCCGATCGCCGAGCTGCGCATGAGCAGCTACAAGAACAGCCGCATCTGCTACCTGCCGGAGCACGTGATCGTGCGCAAGGCGGCGCAGTGCTTCAACGCCGACCCCGCCGACAACGACCCGGAGCACCACGAGTACCTCGCCGGGCGCATGGGCTACTGCCTGGACATGCTGCGCGAATACGGGCTGGCGTTCCAGCAGATCCGCGCGAGCGGCAAGGTGTCGCTGGAGAACTACCCGAACGGGATGTAGGAAACCGGGCGGCGGGCGCCGCCCCGATGGCTACCGTCAGGCGCCGGCCGCCGTCTCGGCCAGTGCCGCCGCGGCCTTCGCCGCGCGCTCCTTCTCGATCAGGAACTCGGCAATCTCGAGCATGCCGGCCTGGCTACCGGCCTTGCGCGTGGTGACGCGGTACTTGCCGGCCACCATCACTTCCGGCGTGCCGCTGATGCGCGCAGCCCGCGCCCGGGCGTCGGCCTGGCGCGCCATGCTGCTCACGCCGAATGAGTTGAACGCCTTGAGGAACTCCTCCTCGGGCACACCGCCATCCTCGAACACTTTCGCGATATCCGCCGCAGACGACAGCCGCTGGCGGTCGACGTGGATCGCCTGGAACAATGCCAGGTGCATGAGCTCGGTCACGTCGAGCACCTCGGCCGCGTAGTAGGCCTTGGCGAGCAGTTCCATCGGCTTGTTCCAGATCACCGGCGACGGCACCACCACGACGTCGTCGGGCTGGGACTCCTTCCACTTGCTGATCACCGGCTCGAAGTTGTAGCAGTGGCCGCAGCTATAGGAGAAGAATTCGGTGACCTCGATCTTGTCCGGGTGCCGGCTCGCAATCGCCGGGGAGATAACGTCGTAGTGCTCGCCTTCGACGTACTCCTGGGCGCGGGCACTGCCGCTGAGGGCGACGGCAAGGACAAGGCCGGCGGCCAGGAATCCGGCCAGGGTGTGCTTGAGTGTCAGCATGGGTGTCTCCGTGTGCATCATCGCTAGTCAGACCACGGCGGGCGCCGCGGGTTCACGCTAGCATTAGCGGGAAAGTTCACAAAATCGCGCGGGCAGGAAGAAGCAAGGGGGGCGTGCGGGGAAAACCGGGAATCTTAAAACCGGAGGGTGGCCTACGCCACCCCCGGCAACCTTACTGCAGGCCCGCGATGTAACTGGCGACCGCCTTGATCTCGAGATCGGACAGGCCGAAGGCGTTGCTGCGCATCACCTTGGCTTCGCCGTCGGTGTAGCGGCCTTCGCCAGGCTTCTCGTAGCCGGTCTGGTAGGCCTTGAGCTGCGCCTCGATGTACTCGGCGTGCTGGCCGGCGAGGCCCGGGAACCCGGCGGGGCCGTTGCCCTGGCCGTGCGGGCCATGGCAAGCCGTGCAGGCGGCGACGTTGCGCCCGGCGACGCCGGCGCGATAGACCTTTTCGCCCAGGTCGACGAGCTTCGGATCGGCCTGGCCGCCGCTCCGCTCGAGGCTGTTGAAATAGGCGGCGAGATCCGCGAGCTCCTGGTCGCTCTTGTTGTCGACCTGGCCCGCCATCTGCGCCACGACGCGCTCACCGTCGCGGATGGCAACCATCTGCTCGTACAGGTAGCGCTCACCCAGCCCCGCGAGCTTCGGGAAGGACGGCACCATGCTGTTTCCATCCTGCCCGTGGCAGGCGGCACAGACCGCGGCCTGGGCCTCACCGGAGGCGACATCGCCCTCGGGCATGGTGTTGGCAGCGTAGGCGAACTGGACAGCACTTGCGGCCAGGCCGCAAGCCAGCAGGAGTTTTTTCATAGCTAGTCTCGGCGCGGGAGCGCGCGGCGGATTACTCCGCCGGCGAGCTCATGAAGGTGATCAGTTCCTTGTACTCTTCGTCGGTGCAGTCGAAGCACATGCCCTTCGGCGGCATGGCGTTCAGGCCGTTCTTGACGGAGGAGACGAGCGTATCCATCCCCTTGGCCAGGCGCGGTTCCCACGCAGCCGCGTCGTGCGTCTTCGGTGCGCCGGCGACACCGGCGGCGTGGCACACGGCACAGGCCTTGTTGTACTTGTCCATCGGCGGCTCGGCCATGGCAACAGTGGAACCCGTGGCGACGAGTGCGGCGATCAGCAGTTTCTTCATGGGAAACACCTCAGTGTCAGGTCAGGCAGAGTCGCGAATCCCGTTTCCGGGGGGCGAAAAGCGGTGGCATTATATACGACTTGCCCACGGCGACAAACCGGTGCCCCTGATGGCTGTCCCAGCACCCGACTACCGTCGTGCCGCCTTTCTCACCAGCGCGGCGCGCTTCAACCAGTGCCCGCCCGACAGCGGCTGGGAGGTGGCCTTCGCCGGCCGTTCGAACGCCGGCAAGTCGAGCGCCATCAACAGCCTCACCGGCCAGGCAAACCTCGCCCGCACGTCCAAGACCCCGGGCCGCACGCAGCTGATCAATTTCTTCGAACTCTCGGTCTCGCAGCGCCTGGTCGACCTCCCGGGCTACGGCTTCGCCAAGGTCCCGCAGGCGGTGAAGGCCAAGTGGATGCGCGAGCTCGAGCGCTACCTCCAGGCCCGCCAGTCGCTCCGCGGCCTGGTCCTGCTCATGGACATCCGCCACCCGTTCCGCGATTTCGACCGGCAGATGCTGGAGTGGGGCACGGTCGCCGGTATGCCGGTGCACGTTCTCCTCACCAAGGCCGACAAGCTCAAGCGCGGCGCCGCCAAGAACGCCCTCCTCGCCGCCCGCAAGGAGGCCGCCGCCTACCCGGACGACATGGTCTCGGTCCAGCTCTTCTCCGCCCTCAAGCACCAGGGCCGCGAAGAACTCACCGCCGTCCTCGACGCCTGGCTCACGGACGAGAGTGTCCTGGAGCCTGAGGAACCGGACCTCGGGCAATAACGCCCAGTTGAGCTTGGCCTTCAGTAGCGCCCCGGCTTCCGGCCTCGAGATCAAGAACCTTCGATACCGGCGCCAGCGCCGGTGAAGCCCTCTCCGGGACACGCTACAAGCACGTCCATGTGCGCTCGGCTACTTAGATCAGGGCTGGGACCCTTCGATGTCGGCGCCAGCGCCGGTGAAACTCCCTCCGGGACACGCTACAAGCACATCCATGTGCGCTCGGCGCGGGCCATCCATGGCCCGCGACGGTCCCGGAGGGAGTTTCACCGCCACTGACGCCTGCCGTGGTGCCATTGGAGATGCGCAGTCGCCACGCCAGTCTTCCTTGATGGGTTGGAGAGTTTTCGACGGAGGGGCCCTCGCCTGATTCAGGCGACGGGGGTTGCGGCACCCTGTCCCGGGGCGTCGAAGGCCATGGATGGCCTTCGCCGAGCTGCCATGG
>CAJWWA010000206.1 GCA_913048495.1 uncultured Halieaceae bacterium | reverse complement strand
GTACCGGGGTACGCTCACCGAGCCCGGGCGCAACAGCCCCTATCGCGAGCGCAGCGTCGACGAGAACCTCGACCTGCTGGAGCGCATGCGCGCCGGCGAGTTCGACGAGGGCAGCAGGGTGCTGCGCGCGAAGATCGACATGGCCGCGCCGAACATGAACCTGCGCGACCCGATCCTCTACCGGATCCGCAAGCGCTCGCACCACCAGACCGGGGACCGCTGGTGCATCTACCCGACCTACGACTTCGCGCACGGGCAGGAAGATGCCATCGAGGGCGTCACCCACTCCATCTGCACCCTGGAGTTCGAGGACCACCGCCCGCTCTACGACTGGTTCATCGACAACCTGCCGGTGGACTGCCGGCCGCGGCAGTACGAGTTCGCGCGGCTGAACACGAGCTACACGGTCACCAGCAAGCGCAAGCTCAAGCTGCTGGTCGACGGCGGACACGTGGACGGCTGGGACGACCCGCGCATGCCGACGATCGCGGGTATGCGCCGCCGCGGCTTCACGCCGGCGTCGATCCGCCGCTTCTGCGAGATGGTCGGCACCTCCCGGGCGAACGGCGTCGCCGACGTGGCGATGCTCGAGCACGCCATTCGCGACGACCTGAACGCGAATGCGCCGCGCGCCTTCTGCGTGCTCGAGCCCCTGCGCGTAGTGCTGACCAACTACCCGGAGGGCGAGCAGGAGACGCTGACACTGCCGCGGCACCCCAGCCGCGAGGACCTCGGCAGCCGGGAGCTCACCTTCGGCCGGGAACTGGTCATCGAGGCGGACGATTTCCGCGAGAGCGCGAACAAGAAGTACAAGCGGCTGGTGCTCGGCAAGCGCGTGCGGCTGCGCGGGGCCTATGTCATCGAGGCCATCGCCGTCGACAAGGACAGTGCCGGCAACATCACCACCGTGTACGCCGAGCTGCTGCCGGGGACCCTCGGCGAGGACCCGGCGGACGGGGTGAAGCCCAAGGGGGTCATCCAGTGGCTCCACGCGGACACGGCCCGCCGCGCGACGGTCCGCCGCTACGACCGGCTTTTCGCCCACCCGTCGCCGGACCGGGACGAGGACTTCCTGCAGCACCTGAACCCCGAGTCGCTAGTGACGGTCGAGGCCGCGCTGGTGGAACCGGCGGCGGCGGATGCCGGCCCCGAGGCGCGCTTCCAGTTCGAGCGCCTCGGCTACTTCGTGACCGACCGCCACGGCCACGGCCCGGGCACGCCGCTGTTCAACGAGACGATCGGCCTGCGCGACAGCTGGGGCGGCGGCGAGGGGCCGGGCGCATGAGGGAGCTCGCGCTCTACAACACGGCCACGGGCCGCAAGGAAATCTTCGAACCCCGCGTGCCCGGTGCCGTGACCATGTACGTCTGCGGCCCCACGGTCTACAACCTCGCGCACATCGGCAACGCCCGCCCCGTGGTGGTCTTCGACACGCTGTTCCGGCTCCTCCGGCATCGCTACGACAGCGTGACCTATGCGCGCAACATCACGGACATCGATGACAAGATCATCGCCGCGGCGCGCGAGGGTGGCCGCTCCATCGGCGAGGTGACCGACGAGTTCACGGCCAAGTACCGCGAGGACATGGCGCAGCTCGGGGCCCTACCGCCCACGCTCGAGCCCCACGCCACGGAGAACATCGACGCCATGGTCCGCCTCACCGAGCGGCTGGTGGAAAAGGGCCACGCCTACGCGGCGGACGGGCACGTGCTGTTCGCCGTGGAATCCATGGCCGGCTACGGGCGACTGTCCGGCCGCCGCCTCGAGGACATGCTCGCCGGCGCCCGGGTGGAGGTGGCCGACTACAAGCGCCACCCCGGCGACTTCGTGCTCTGGAAGCCCTCCGGCGACGACGACCCGGGCTGGGACACGCCCTGGGGCCGCTGCCGGCCGGGCTGGCACCTGGAGTGCTCGGCGATGATCCGCGAGCACCTCGGCGAGACCATCGACATCCACGGCGGCGGCCGCGACCTCATCTTCCCGCACCACGAGAACGAGATCGCGCAGAGCTGCTGTGCCTACGGCGGCGAGTTCGTGCGCTTCTGGATGCACAACGCCTACCTCGACATCGACGGCGAGAAAATGTCCAAGTCCCTGGGCAACGTGCGCACGGTGCGCGAGCTGCTCACCGAGTACCCGGGCGAGACCCTGCGCCTGGCGCTGCTCTCCGGGCACTACCGCTCGCCGCTCAACTTCTCGCGAGAGCTGCTCGAGCAGGCGCAGCACTCGCTCACGGGCTTCTACAACTCCCTGCGCAGCGTGCCGGAGGCAGCGGACGCGGAAGTCGTCATCGAGGACGAGCCGTTCTACGCCGCCCTCTGCGATGACCTCAACACGCCGCAGGTGCTGGCAGAGATGCACGCCATCGCCAAGGCGCTGCACAAGGCCCCCGCGGCGGAGCGCCCCCGGCACAAGGCGCGGCTGCTCGCGGCGGGCGGTTTCATAGGCATCCTCGCCCAGGCCCCGGAGGCGTGGCTCAAGGGCACGGGCGGCGAGGGCGGCCTCGACGGCGACGCCATCGACGCACTGGTCGCCGAACGCAGCGAGGCCAAGCGGAACCGGGACTTCGCCCGCGCCGATGCCATTCGCGACGGGCTGACGGCCGCGGGCATCGTGCTTGAGGACACGCCGGAAGGAACGCTCTGGCGCCGCGACGACTGACGCTGGGCGCGGCGGCAAATCGGGGTATACTGCGCCGAATCGCGTTGACTTCCCCGGGGCCGCTGAGTAGGATGCGCGGGCCTGAAAACGGGTTCCGGGGCGACAACGCGCAACGCTCTTTCGGGGTATAGCGCAGCCTGGTAGCGCGCCTGCTTTGGGAGCAGGAAGTCGGGAGTTCGAATCTCTCTGCCCCGACCAACTCACCGACGCCACAGTCAGTTGGTCACCGCGCACAGCCTGAACCTGTCTATGGTGGCCGTAGCTCACCAGGTAGAGCACCGGATTGTGGCTCCGGAGGTAGGGGGTTCGAGACCCCTCGGCCACCCCACTTTTCCTTACGGCTTCTCCGCCGCTCTACGCGTTCCCGCGTGTATGGACTCCTCCTCGTTTGCAAGTCTCTGGCTGTGACCCGAAGGTTCGACTGCTCACGTGTATCCGGTCTCTCAATCGTGCGTAACTGCACGGGACCTTAATGGGCTATCCGCACGCTGACTCCCCAACGGGAACGCGAGTTCGTAACACTCCGCGGGAAACGGGTTTTGCCAGCGTCGGTTCGACCTGTGTGCCATCATCCAGTGACTGTGCAATCGCTGAGGTATCGGTGCCTCCTTTGCTTCTCTACGTTAGCTAGTTGCTGCGCTCGCCGCTAACTGGGGCTCATAGTCCACGTCGTTGTGGATCATTGCCCAGGCCATGCGAGCTGTCTTGTTCGCCAGGGCGACCACCACGACGTTGGTGTGTTTGCGTGCATTCAGATTCTGTATCCAGCAGCTGAGCGCGTCATCATGGAGCTTGGCTGTGCGGACCGCAGCACGCGCGCCATGCACCAGCAGCTGGCGCAGGTAGCTATCGCCGCGTTTACTGATGCCCATCAGGTGGGCCTTGCCGCCGCTACTGTGCTGTCTGGGCGTCAGGCCCAGCGAGACCGCAAAGTCGCGGCCCTTCCGGAATCCGCTGCCATCGCCCAGGGCAGCGACCAGCGCCGTGGCAATCACCGGCCCCACACCCCGCAACTGTTGTAGCCGACGCGCTGCAGGATGCTCCTCAGCCAGCTCTTTGAGCTCCTGGTCCAGCTCTCCCACACGCTCATCCAGCGCCGTAAGGTCGCGCCATAAACCGGCCAGCACGCGGCGGAAGCGAGGCGTCAGTCCGTTCTCTGCATCTTCCAGCCAAAGGGGCACCGCCATGCGTAGCTGGCCCAGGCGAACCGGGGCCACCAGACCGTACTCACCCACCAGGCCCCGTATCTGGTTCGCCTTGCCCGTGCGCTGGCTGACCAACTCCGACCGGACACGGTGCACGGCCTGGATATCCTGCTGCTCAACGCTCTTGATAGCCACGAAGCGCATCGAGGGACGGCTCATTGCCTCGCAGATCGCCTCCGCGTCATTGCGGTCGGTCTTGTTGCTCTTCACATACGGTTTCACAAACTGCGGCGCGATCAGCTTCACACGGTAGCCCCGGGACTCGAGCGCGCGTGCCCAGTGGTGAGCGCCGGCGCAGGCTTCCATACCGATCTCCGCCGTTTGAGGGACATGCTTCTGAATCTCTCCCAGCCACTGTGCACGCTTCACGGAACGCTGCCAGACGGGCTGCTCATGCTGGTCTACGCCGTGTACCTGAAACACGTTTTTTGCCAAATCGACGCCAACTCTTCTAATCTTCATCCTGGACTCCTCCTTCATTCCCCGACTAGTGGGTCCAAAACTAGTCTGGCACCTGGATGCCGAATTGTGGATGAGGAGGAGTCCATCCCATTGGGAACGCGTTTCCCGGTAAAATCTCCTTTACGCGCCTATAGCTCAGCTGGATAGAGCATCGGCCTTCTAAGCCGACGGTCCGGGGTTCGAGTCCTCGTGGGCGCGCCAAATCAAAACTCCGGCCCCACCGTAATGTAGATCTGGAAGTCGCTGTCGGCGTCATCCAGGGGGAAGCCTAGGTCGAGGCGGGCCGGGCCGAAGGGCGAGCGCCAGCGCACACCGATGCCGGCGCCGACCCGGGTCTGGAAGTCGTCCGGGTCGTTGAAGGCGTCGCCGCCGTCCACGAAGACCGCTGCGCTCCAGTCCGGCAGGATCCGCTGTTCGTACTCGATGCTGGCCACGACCTGGTGTTTGCCGCCGGTAATACCGTCCTCCGGGAACAGGGTCTCGAAGCCGTAGCCGCGGATGTTGCGCGCGCCGCCGCCGCGGAACTCGTAGAACTCCGGCATCTGGTTGAAGGTCACGCCGAGCACCTCGCGGTCGTCGGCCTCGGAGTAGCCGAGGGCGCTGCGCAGCAGCAGGCGGTTTTTTTCCCCCACGGGAAAGATGCTCCAGTGGTTCAGGCGCGCCTGCCAGAAACTGATGTTCGAGCCGGCCTTTTCGTGTGACCCCAACAGCCGCAGGCCCAGGTAGTCGCCGCGGTGGATGAAGCGCTGGCTGTCTGCGTGGCTCAGGCTCACGCGCAGCTCGGGGATCGTGGCGCGAAAATCCGGGGTCAGGGTGGCGTAGGCCTCCGGGCCGATGATCTCGTCGATGATGAACTGCTGGTCCTCGTCAGGCAGGTGGCCGAAGAGCACCTCGAACACGTCGTAGGACTCGGCGGCGAAGTTGATGCCCGCTGCGGCCTGCACGTCGAAGGGGCCGAGGCGGGTCCGCGGCAGATCCAGGAACACGGCGGCCAGGTTGGTCGCGATGCGGGTGGCGCCGCCTTGCTCCAGGTCGACATCGCTGAAGTTCAGGTCCTTGCTCTCGTGGCGGATGCCGAACTCGAGCTTGCGACCGCCGAGGGGATCAACGGGGACCTGGTAGCGGAAATCACCGGCCAGGCGCTCGCGTTCTTCCACGGCCGTGACCCCCAGGTTGAAGCGGTGGCCGTGGCGGCCGAAGTGCCGGCGCGTCCAGTCGAGCTGGCCGCCCAGGCCGGTTTCCGTGCCCCAGCCGAGACGGCCGCGATAGCGGTTCGCCTTGAAGGGGGTCAGGCGCACGGTCAGCGGCACCACAGCCTGCGCCCCCTCGGCGGGTGTGCCCGCCTCCACGGTCACGTCGCTGAAGTGCCCGCTTCCGGCCAGGGCGCGACGCTGCCGGGACAACAGGTCGCGGTTGAAGCGCATGCCGGGCTCGACGACGAGGTGGCGCTCGAGGTAGCTGTCGGCAAAGCGCGACGGCTCGAAGCGGATCGGGCCGACGACGTGGCGGCGACCGGTCTGCAGCACGAGCCCGATGTCCGCCGCGTAGCGTTCGAGGTCGACTTCGACGCGGTGCGTCGAGTAGTGCGCCTCCGGGTACCCGAGGCGCCGGGCGGTGGCGAGCAGGCGGTCCTTCTCGGCCTCGTAGTGCTGGTGGTCGAAGCGGGACTGTGCCGCGAGGTCCGGCCGTCCCAGTTCGGCGAGCAGTTCGTCGTCGCTGCCGCCCGGTCCTTGCACCGCGAAATCCACGGCGGCGATCGGCAGCGGCGGGCCTGGCTCGATGCGGTAGCTCGCGCGCCAGCTGCCGGCGGGGCCGGACGGCGGGGTCAGCTGTGCGGCGATGGCCGGCCGGTAGTAGCCGAAGGGCTGCAGGGACCGGCGCAGCGCGGGGGCCGCGTCTTCGTGCAGCTGCTCGATGCGCGCCGCGCGCAGCGTCGCGGAGGTGCGATTCTTCGCATTGCCCTTGCCCGACGGGTGCGACGTCATCTGG
>CAJWWA010000205.1 GCA_913048495.1 uncultured Halieaceae bacterium | reverse complement strand
CGCGCGCCGGGTACTCATCGGCACGGGCTTCCCCGTGGCCGGCACCTTCGAGACCGACGGCCCGGTCGGCGCGATGGCGCTCTACCGCGCCCTGGAACAGCGCGGCGCCCAGTGCTGGATCGCCTGCGCGACGCCGCTCGCGGCCGAGCTGGAGAACGAGTTCCGCGTGATGCCGCTGCAGGCAACGGATCGCGACGCGGCGCGGGAGGAGGCCACCCTCCGCCTGGCACAGGTCACCCCGGACGCCATCCTCTCCATCGAGCGGCCGGGCCTGGCCGCCGACGGCCGCTACTACAACATGCGCGGCGAAGACATCTCCGCCGACTGCGGCATTTTCGACTGCTACCTGGAACTCGCCGAGTGTCCCACCATCGCCATCGGCGACGGCGGCAACGAGATCGGCATGGGCAAGATCGCCGCGGCGGTGGCAAAGCTCGCGATCACCCCCGCGGCCACCAGCTGCGACGAGCTGCTGGTGGCCGACGTCTCCAACTGGGGCGCCTACGGGCTGCTCGCCT
Organism: uncultured Halieaceae bacterium; assembly: GCA_913048495.1. Lineage (GTDB taxonomy): Bacteria > Pseudomonadota > Gammaproteobacteria > Pseudomonadales > Halieaceae > Pseudohaliea. The sequence goes on along the minus strand of CAJWWA010000205.1, from coordinate 5,808 downwards.
ACTTCGATCTCCTCGAGGCGACGGACCACCTGGGCGCCCTCAGGCCGCGGGAGCTGCTAGCCTTTCTCTCCTCGCGCGGCAGCGTCGACGGCGTGACCCGGGAAAACACCCTGACCGAGGACGGCATGGACCCGTCCGCCGGCGAAACGATCATCAGCGAGCTGCGCGCCCTGACGGCCGCGGCCACACGCGAGGCAAGCGCATGACTACCGTGTACCTGAACGGCACCTGGACGCCCATGGCCGAGGCGCGCATATCACCGATGGACCGGGGCTTCCTCTTCGGCGACGGCATCTACGAGGTGGTGCCCTCCTACGGCGGCCGGCTGGTGGGCTTCGGCCCGCACATGCGGCGCATGCGCGACGGCCTCGCCGCCCTCGAGATCGACCCGGGCCTGTCCGAGGATGCGTGGCGCGCGCTGGTCGAGGAGCTCATCGAGCGCAACGGGGCCGGCAACCTCGGTATCTACCTGCACGTCAGCCGCGGCGCCTACGAGAAGCGCAACCACGCCTTCCCGGAGGAAACCCGGGCGACGATCTTCGCCTACACCTTCGAGATACCCCCGGCCCCGAGCGGCGACCCGGCCAGCGTGAAGCGCTACCGCGTCAGCACCGCCGAGGACCTGCGCTGGAAGCGCTGCCACATCAAGTCGACGGCGCTGCTCGGCAACGTCATGCACATGCGCCAGGGCCAGGCCGCGGGGAACGACGAGACCATCCTCTACAACGAGGCCGGCGAGCTGACCGAGGCCGCCGCCTGCAATGTCTTCCTGGTCGCCGGCGGCGCCGTGGCCACGCCCCCCCTGGACCACCAGAAGCTGCCGGGTATCACCCGCGAACTGGTGCTCGACATTCTCCGCCGCCACAGCGACATCGCGGTGGAGGAGCGGGTGGTGCACCGGGACGAGCTCGCGGGTGCCGACGAGGTCTGGCTGACCAGCTCGAGCAAGGAGATCGCGCCGGTCACCGCCATCGACGGGCGGCCCGTGGGCAGCGGCGAGGTCGGCCCGGTCTGGGCCGCGGCGCAGGCGCTCTTCGCGGCGCACAAGTTCGACTACTGATGCGTCCCACGCGGGCCCGCATCGACCTGGCGCGGCTACGCGGGAACGCGGCGCTCGCAGCGGCCCGCGCGCCCACGTCGCGCCTGATGGCGGTGATCAAGGCCGACGGCTACGGCCACGGCGCGGTCGCCGCGGCCCGCGCCCTCGAGGCGTCCGCGGACGCCTTCGCCGTGGCGACCCTGGACGAGGCCGCGGCGCTGCGCGATGCCGGGATCGAGGCGCCGCTGCTCCTGCTCGAGGGCCCCTTCGAGCCGGCGGACCTGGTCGAGGCGCAGGCCCGGGACCTGACCGTGAACATCACCGGTCCGGAGCAGCTCGCCTGGCTGGAGGCGGCCCGCCTGCCCGGCCCGCTGCGCTGTTGGCTGAAGCTCGATACCGGCATGCACCGGCTCGGCCTCGACCCGGCAGACGCCCGGGACGCCTGGGAGCGCCTCGCTGCCTGCGCGCACGCCCTGCCCGAGGTCGCCTGCACCCACTTCGCCCGTGCCGAGGAGCTGGACCGCCCCGAGACCGGCGAGCAGCTCGAGCGCTTTCTCGCCGCCACCCGCGGCCTGCCCCTGGCGCTCTCCGCCGCCAATTCCCCGGCCGTGCTCGCCCGCCCGGATACGCACCTCGACTGGATCCGCCCCGGCTACCTGCTCTACGGCGATACGCCACTGCCCCGGAACCACCCCGCCGGCGACGGCCTGCTGCCGGTCATGCAGTTCGAGTCCGCGGTGATCGCCGTGCGCGAGATTCCCGCCGGTGACGCGGTGGGCTACGGCGGCAGCTGGGTCGCCGGGCGGCCCTCGCGCATAGCCACCGTTGCCGCGGGCTACGCGGACGGCTACCCGCGCACGACCGCCAGCGGCACCGCGGTGCTGGTCAACGGCCAGCGGGCGCCGCTCGCCGGCCGGGTTTCCATGGACATGATCACCGTCGACGTCACGGACCTGGCCCCGGTACAGGTCGGCGACCCGGTCCGGCTGTGGGGGGACGACCTGCCCGTTGGCGAGGTCGCCGAGGGCTCCGGCACGACCGGCTACGAGCTCCTCGCAGGCATGCCCGCGCGCACGCCGAGGGAATACACCGGATAACGGCGACAGTGCCATCGCCATCCGTTACCATGGCGCCCTCGACACCCGCTAGACGTTGCCAGCCGTGCCCGCCACCGACCCAGACGAACTTCCCGAGGGCAGCCAGCTTGCCGCCCTGGACATCGGCTCGAACTCTTTCCACCTCATCGTCGCACGCTACGAGCACGGCGAACTGCGCCCCACCCAGGTGCTGGGGGAGAAGGTACAGCTCGGTGCCGGCCTGAAGAACGGCCGCCTCGAGGCGGACGCCATCCAGCGCGGCCTGGACTGCCTGTCGCGCTTCTCGCAGATGCTGCAGAGCGTGGAGCCGCGGCGCCTGCGCGTGGTGGGCACCAATGCCCTGCGCCAGGCAAAGAACCGCCGCGAGTTCACCGAACCGGCGCGGGCGATCCTCGGCGCGCCGGTCGAGGTGATCTACGGCCGCGAGGAGGCGCGCCTGGTCTACCTGGGCGTCGCGCACACGCTGGCGGACGACACGGCGGCCCGGCTGGTCGTGGACATCGGCGGCGGCAGTACCGAGTTCATCGTCGGCGAGCGCTTCGAACCGCGGCGCCTCGAAAGCCTGCAGATGGGCTGCGTTTCCTACACCGCGCGCCACTTCGCCGACGGGCGCCTGGATCGGCGCGAGTACGAGAAGGCCTACGAGCGCGCCTGCGTCGAGGTCTCGCATATCCGCAAGGCGTTCCGCAGCAAGCACTGGCAGGAATGCGTGGGCTCCTCCGGCACCCTGCAGGCCATCGAGGCCATGGTCACGGGCGAGGGCTGGAGTGAGGGCGGCATTACCCGCAAGAGCCTGGCGCGGCTGCGCAAGCAGGTTCTCACCCACAAGCGCGTGGACGAACTGTCCTTCAGCGGCCTCTCGGAGGCCCGTCGCCCGGTGATCACCGCCGGCATCGCCATCACCGAGGCGATCTTCGAGGTGCTCGAGATCGATCACATGCGCACTTCGAAGGGGGCGCTGCGGGAGGGCGTGCTCTACGACCTCCTGGGCCGGTTGCGCCACGAGGACGTGCGCGAGCGCTCCATCAACGCCATGCAGCAGCGCTATAGTGCCGACGCGGAGACCGCGGCCCTGGTGGCGCGGCGCGCGCGCATGCTGTTCGAAGCCAGCCGCGAGGCCTGGCGCCTCGGCGCGGAGGACGGCGAGCTCGTCGAGCGGGCCGCCCTCACCCACGAGATCGGCATGGCCATCTCCCACAAACACTTTCACCGCCACGGGGCCTACCTGCTGCGCAACTCCGACATGCCCGGCTTTTCCCAGGGCGAGCAGGAACACCTCGCGCTGCTGGTGGCCGGCCACCGGGGCAAGCTCAAGCGCGAGCTCCTCGACGAACTGGATGGCGACGAGGGCGAGCGCCTGGCGCGGATGATCGGCATCCTGCGCTTGGCGGCCCTGTTCAAGTACGTGGAGCTGCTGGAGGACCTGCCGGACTTCCACCTCGGTGCGCAACGCGAGGCGCTGGCGCTCGAGTTCCCGGCGGGCTGGCTGGAGCAGCACCCGCTGACCTGGCAGGAACTGCAGCAGGAGCAGCGGGCCTTCGAGCGCCTGGGGCTGGCGCTCAGCTTCAGTTAGCGCCCTCGACCCGGGTCTTTACCCGGGCTCTTCACCCGGGCAGCTGACCGGGTTCCTTCGATGCTACTCCGCGGTGAGGAATACCTCGCCGCCCTTCATCACGAAGGCCATGTTCTCGAGGACCGTGATGTCCTTTAGCGGGTCGCCGGCCACGGCCACGATGTCCGCGTAGCGGCCCGGGGCGATGCTGCCCAGCTCGTCGCTCACCCTCAGCAGCGCGGCGGCGTTGACCGTGGCCGCCTTGATCGCCTCCATGGGCGGCATGCCCGCCTCCACCATGTAGCGGAACTCGCGCGCGTTCGTACCGTGCGGCGAGACGCCGGCGTCGGTGCCGAAGGCGATCTTCACGCCGGCATCCCAGGCCCTGGCAAAGGTGTCCTGGATCTGCGGCCCGATGGCCGCGGCCTTCGGCCGGACCACCGCCGGCAGCTTGCCGTCCTGCTCGGAGAGTTCGGCAACCCACTTGCCGGCGGAGATCGTCGGCACGTACCAGGTGCCGCGCTGCTTCATGAGCTTGCGCGCCTCGTCGTCCATGTAGGTGCCGTGCTCCACGGAGTCGACCCCGGCGCGGATCGCGCGCTTCATGCCCTCGGCGCCGTGGGCGTGCACGGCGACGACGAAGTTGTAGTCCTTCGCCGTCGCGACGATGGCCTCGACCTCGTCTGCCATGAACTGCGGGTTGTCGCCGCTCTTCGCCAGCGACAGCACGCCGCCGGTAACCGTGAGCTTGATGACATCAGAGCCGTCCTTGTAGCGCTGGCGCACGGCCTTGCGCGCGTCCTCGGCGCCGTTGACCACGCCTTCTTTCGGACCGGGGTCGCCGCGCAGGTTGAAGCGGATGCCGTTGGTCGGGTCCGCGTGGCCACCGGTGGTACCGATGGCCTTGCCCGCCGCGAAGATGCGCGGCCCGACCACGTAGCCCTTGTCGATGGCATCGCGCAGGCCGAGCAGCGCCGGCACGTCGCCGGTACCGAGGTCGCGCACGGTGGTGAAGCCCGCCTCCAGCGTGCGCCGCGCATAGATCGTGGCGCGCAGCGCGATATCCGCGGAGTTCATGTAGTAGTCCTCGGCGTAGCTGGCGGGCGGGTCCAGTTCGCCGTCGAGGTGTACGTGCATGTCCATGAAACCGGGCAGGACCGTGTGCCCGGACAGGTCGATGACCGCGGCGCCGTCGGGGGTGACGAAACCCTCCTCGACCGCGGCGATGCGGTCGCCCTCGATCAGTACGGACACCTCGGCACGGACGCGCTCCGCGTCCACGTCGACGAGCCGGCCGGCGTGGATCACGGTGTCCGGCGCGGCGTGAACACCGGCGGTAGCGAGCGTGCACAGGTAAATGGCGATCAGGCAGTGTCGAAGCACGGCTTCCCCCCTTTGCCAGCGATGCGGGCTGACGTTGTGGATGTTGTCAGAGATTGACCCAGCTGTTCAGGGCCCGAAGACGGAACAGGGTATCACGGTGACGCAGCACCACGGAGTCGCGCAGGATCTCCTCGACCTGCACCGCGCCGATGCGGTCGCCGACCCGGCGGGTCTCGCCGTTGATCAGTACGCTGCTGGTGCCGTTCTCCCGGTAGTCGTGGCGCAGGTACATGAGCGTCGGGATCGCGTCCTTCTGCTGCTGCGACAGGTCGGCGAGCAGGGGCGCCGGGTGCGGCGACAGCGCCGGCTCTCCCAGTTCCTCCCGGGCGCGGGCCACCACCGCCTCGATGTCGATGGTCTCTTCTTGCGGGGCGGCCTTCCGTGGGGCGGCCTTCCGCGGGGCGGCCTCTGGCGCTGCGGCCTCCCGTGGGGCAGCTTCCTGCGGGGCCTCCGCCTCCGCGGCGGCGTCCGATCCGCCAGCCGCCGCCTCCGGCTCCGCCCCTGGCGGCGCCGCGGGCCTCGCGTCCGGCGGGTTTGCGTAGAGAGCGGCCACGGCGGGGTCCGGCGCGGTCGCTGCCGTGACGGAGCGCTCCCTCGAGGGCACGGCGGCTGCCTCCCGGCTGCGGTCGCCCGCGGCAGTTTCCGGTCGCGGTGCGGGCGTGACGGCGGCCACCTGCGCGGGCGGTGCGACCCTCACCGCGGGCGCTGGCGCGGCCTGCCGGACCGCGGCCGCCCCC
>CAJWWA010000204.1 GCA_913048495.1 uncultured Halieaceae bacterium | reverse complement strand
CTGCCGATCACCCGCGGCGTGATCGAGGCCCTGCGGGACGAACCCGACCAGGACGTGCTGGGCAAGCGCCTGGCGTCGGAGGCGGCGCTGTCCAGCGTGCTGGAGAAAGCCCTGCTGCTGCAACGCACGTTGCTCACCGGCAAGAAGGAGCCGAACGTCGCCGCCAACGAACTGGCCGTGCGGGCGGTCGACCAGGAGAACAGCGCGCTGGAGCAGGAGATCAACAACCTCAAGACCGAGCTGGAGCTGCGCCGCACGCTGGCCGGCAACTCGGCGATGGCGATCATCCAGCGCCACAGCACCCGCGCTGCCGGCTCGCGCGGCGTCTTCGAGGGCGACACCACGCGCGACCGGCTGCGGGAAGTCCAGAAGCCGCGGAGCGGTACGCCATGAGCCGGCTGGCCTGGCTGCGGTTGCCATGGCTGTTCAATCGCCGCGTCGGCGTGGCGCTGCTGTGGACTTTGCTGGTGGTGGCCGCCGCAGTAGCAGTGAACATCGCCGGCATCCACCTGGTCGGCGGCGTCGAGGGCTGGCAGCACTGGCTGCAGGCGCATGCCGGCCACTTCTTCGTGTGGCGGCTGTGCCTCTACGGAGCGACGGCCTACGGCTGGTGGTGGATGCGCCGGCGCCTGCTGCGGCGGGAGCCGTCCCGCGAGACGCATCAGCGCCTGCTGCGCACGGAGATCGCGGCCGTGATCGCCGTGGTCGCGCTGGAAGCCAGCCAACTGTTGCGGCACGGCTGAGACCGGGAGGCAGGCATGACGCTCTACACCACGGACTACCTGGAGTATTACCTGACCCTGGTGGCTTGGGTGGTCAACAACGGCATCTGGAGCATCCTCGTGGCCAGCGGCGTGTTCGCGCTGCCGTTCGTGGCCATCGTGATCCAGGAATGGCTCAAGGCCCGCAGCGAAGGTGCGGACGAGGGCAACAAGGGCGTGCTGTCGTCGATGCGCATCGAGAACCGGGTGTGGGTGGCGATCGTGGTCATCCTGTTCGCCGGCATCCCGTTCATCCCGGTGGATCTCGCCACGATCAAGTTCGACACCACGCGGTCCGCGCAATGCCAGGTCAACGTCCCGCTGCCCAACGACACGGGCTGGTCCAACGTCTACACGGCGCTCAACGACCAGAGCGCGCTGGTGCCGGTGTGGTGGTTCTTCATGCACGCGCTGTCGAAAGCCGTGACGGGCGCCGCGGTGGCGGCGATTCCCTGCGGCACGGACCTGCGTCAGATTCGCATGGATGTCGATGCCACGCGCATCGACGATCCGGTTCTGGCACAGGAGGTCGCCGACTTCACGCACGACTGCTACGGGCCGTCGCGCACCAAGCTGTTCATGAACCGGCCGACGCTCTCCGACGAGCAGATGAACGACGTCACCTGGATCGGGTCGAGTTACTTCCTCGACACGCCCGGCTTCTATGACACCTATCGCTCCAAGACCCCACGCACGGCCTGGCCCTACGACGCGACCCGCGATGCAGGGCTGGCACAGGTGGACAGCGGTGGCGGTTATCCGTCCTGCCGACAGTGGTGGGCCGATGGCGGCCAGGGACTGCGCAGCCGGCTGCTGGCACAGGTCGACCCGGATCTGCTGACCCGCATCGGGCGCTGGGCGGGCTTCCTGTCGCAGAGCGAGGTCAATGACTCGGTGATCCGCGCCGTGGTCTCACCGCGACAGCAGAAGATGAACCAGGGCGCCGTCTACACCGACTACGGCGGCCAGATCGACAAGACGCTGCCGAACGTCGTCACGCGCGGCGTGGGCGACCTGGGGCTGACCGTCGGCTCGCTGGCTTTCTTCCCCGCGATGGACGTGGTACGCCAGGCGCTGCCGATGGTGCTGACGATGCTCAAGATGGCGCTCATCATCTGCATCCCGCTGGTGCTGCTGATCGGCACCTACGACCTGAAGACGGTGGTGACGGTGAGCTGCGTCCAGTTCGCGCTGTTCTTCGTGGACTTCTGGTTCCAGCTCGCGCGCTGGATCGACAGCACGATCCTGGACGCGCTCTACGGCTGGGGGTTTGGCGCGGACAGGCCGCACGCCAACTTCGACCCATTGATCGGCCTGAACAATGCGTTCGGTGACATGCTGCTGAACTTCGTCATGGCAACGATGTTCATCGTGTTGCCGACGTTCTGGGTCATGGCACTCGGATGGGCAGGAGTTCGCGCTGGAAACTTCCTGGGCGGTCTCATCACTGGCACGTCCGATGCGAAGTCGGCCGGAGGTAGTGGCTCTCGCCTTGCGATGACGGCCGTATCGAAAGGTGCGGCGAAGTAAGGAGCACTCTCTCGCGTTGATGCGACAGCTACGGCTCGTCGGGATCGCCCATGTCGATCCGCCAGTCATCTTTGTCGTACAGGCCGACGCCCGAGTGTCCGTCTCTGAGTTCCGGCTGCTTCTCGTCGTCCTCATCGGCATTCCGCGCGAGCCATGCGGCGACCACAGCAAAGGCCAGCAGCAGGACAAGCCAGGATACGGAGTACAGCAGCATACCAAGCACGGCCAGCTTGACGATCCAGAGCACCGCCGTCGCCGCGCCTGCGGGCACCCCGCGCGTCACCAGCCAGCCGGCGACACGCTGCCCGCGGCGCAGGTATCCACGCCAGGCACGGCCAGCCCCCCGGCCCAGCCGGTGGCTCCAGCGCCCGTTGTGCGTGTTGGTGGTCATGCTCATGTGCCTCGGTTTCAGTGGTGCCTCACCTCAAGAGCGGCCGGTTGGGGCTTGCCCTCCAGCATAGACCGCGATCAGGAGGCCGGGTTGCGGCTGGCAGAGCGGTCGCAGGTCGATTAGATTCTGCACTATAAATAAAACTTTATGCTACTTTCCCTGCACGTTCTTGCGATAGCTCTAGAGGCTGATTTGATTCCGTGTTATTTTTATAGCATGGATGGAAATTCTAGGCACCAGGTAATCAAGCGGCTGCAGGCGGGACTCCCCCGCGGGGCGCCGTTCGACCTTGCCACCCTGAGCCAGTTCGGGGTGTCGCCCCAGCTCGCCGCCCACTATGCCGACGGCGGGTGGCTCGTGCGCCTGGCCCATGGCGTCTATGCCTTCCCGAACGATGAGTTCGGGGTCTACGGTGCGCTGAAGTTCCTGCAACAGCGCGTGCCCGGCCTGCACGTCGGCGGCAAGAGCGCCCTGGCCCTGCAGGGCGTGCGGCACAACCTGGGCAGCCGGGAGACGCTGGTGCTGTGGGGCGACGGTCGTTTCGCGTTGCCAGCCTGGTTCACCTCGCGCTTTCCGGCCCGCTACGTCCACGCCCGCCTGTTCGACTGGCCGGACACGGCGCTGGCCAGCAAGACCCTGACCACGCCGCCTGGCCTGCCCGAGGATCTGCGGGTGGCTGCCTCCGAGCGTGCCGTTCTGGAACTGCTGTACGAAGCCGGCGTCAAGCAGAGCCTCGAAGAGGCCCGCAACCTCTTCGATGGACTGCGTTCCCCCCGCAAGGACTTGCTCGGACAACTGCTGTCCTGTTGCACCAGCGTGAAGGCCGTGCGCCTGTTCCTCACCTGGGCGCGCGAGACCAGCCTCGTGGATGTCGATGCCCTGCTGGAGCAGTACCCGGTTCGCACCGGCAGCAACACGCGCTGGATGAGCCGGCTCGATGACGGCACCTTGCTGAGCCTGAGACCTCATGGATAAGACCTACGCGGACACCGTTCGCCTGCTGCTGGCCGTCGCGCCCGACGTGTTCGCCAACGACATCTTCGCTATGAAGGGCGGCACGGCCATCAACCTCTTCGTGCGGGACATGCCGCGCCTGTCGGTGGACATCGACGTGGTGTACCTCCCGTGGCAGACGCCGCGCGACGAAGCGCTGCAAGCCATCAACCAAGAGCTGGCCGCCATCGCCACGCGCGTTGCACCACTGGGCGTGCAGACACGCCTGGTTCGCGCCAAGGATCTGGGGGACACCAAGCTGATCGTCGAGAACGACGCCAACCAGGTGAAGATCGAGGTCAACGTCGTGTTCCGAGGCAGCGTGCTGCCCGTGGAGCGGCGGCCGCTGAGTGCCAAGACCAGCGATCTGTTCGGCGTCGAGTTCGAGCTGCCGGTTCTGGCACCGGACGAGCTGTACGCCAGCAAGCTGGTGGCTGCGCTGGATCGGCAGCACCCCCGCGACCTATTCGACGTGTGGCAGCTCTACGAATCGGGCGACATCAGCGACGGCATGGTCGAGTGCTTCGTGATCTATCTGGCGGGCCACAACCGGCCGCCCCACGAAGTGCTGTTCGGCAACGACAAGGACATCGCCGGCGAGTACGAGCGGGCCTTTGTCGGCATGACCGAAGTGGACTGCTCCCTGGAGACACTGCTCGACGCTCGCGCCAGGATGCGGCGCGAGCTGCCACAGCGACTGAGCACCGCGCACAGGCAGTTTCTGAGCGGGCTGGCGCGCGCAGAACCGGACTGGTCGCTGGTGCAGTGCCGGCACGCCGCGCAACTGCCGGCACTGCGCTGGAAGCTCGCCAATCTCGAAACATTCCGCAAGCGCCGTCCCGACGACTTCGCAGCGCAATCCGCCGCCCTCGACACCGGCTTGGGCCAGAGCTGACGAACGTCCCGCAGCGCCCCACTTGCCGGGGTTGCCCCATGCCGCATTCATCGTGGCAGCCGCGAAGCAGCGGCCCTATACCCAAAGGCTTCCGACAAAGGCCAAAGGGCTGGGAAGGGGCAAAGGAAGGGCGCCAAGGGGAAAGGCCCTATCCTGAAAAGGCCAAAAGGCGCCCCGAGCAGCCCGTCATCCGGGGTTCGCCATGCTCTCGCTGTTCCAGCGCAAACGGGTGCCACCCACCGCCGGCACACCGCCCACCTCCGCCATCGAAACTCCGAAAGGGTTGACGCGGCCGGAGTCGGCCGCATCGCTGCTGGCCACGCCGCGTCGGCAGAAACTGCTGGAACACATCTGGCAGCGCACCTCGCTCTCGCGCCGGCAGTTCGCCACGCTCTACCTCGCCCCACTGGAGCGCTACGCCGAGCTGGTCCAGCAGTTCCCGGCCTCCGAGAACCACCACCACGCCTATCCGGGCGGCATGCTGGACCACGGCCTGGAGATCGTCGCCTATGCGCTGAAATTGCGGCAGTCATACCTGCTGCCTGCGGGCGTCACGCCGGAGGCACAGGCGGCCCAGGCCGAAGCCTGGACCGCAGGCACGGCCTACGCGGCCCTGCTGCACGACATCGGCAAGATTGCGGTCGATCTGCACGTCGAGCATGCCGACGGCAGCGTCTGGCATCCCTGGCACGGCCCGCTGCGAAAGCCCTACCGCTTCCGTTACCGAAAGGAGCGCGAGTACCGCCTGCATAGCGCCGCCACCGGGCTGCTCTACGCGCGCCTTCTCGATCGGGACATCTTCGACTGGCTCAGCGGCTATCCCGACCTCTGGGCCGCGCTGCTGTACGTGCTGGCCGGCCAGTACGAGCACGCCGGCACGCTCGGCGAGCTGGTCGTGCAGGCCGACCAGGCATCGGTCGCCCAGGAGCTCGGCGGCGATCCCAGCAAGGCGCTGGCGGCGCCCAAGCATGCGCTGCAACGCAAATTGCTCGACGGCTTGCGCTACCTGCTCAAGGAAGAATTCAAGTTGAACCAGGCCGGCCCGGCGGACGGTTGGCTGACCCAAGACGCCCTGTGGCTGGTGAGCAAGACCGTCTCCGACAAGCTGCGCGCACATCTGCTGTCGCAGGGCATCGACGGCATCCCGGCGAGCAACACGGCGGTGTTCAACGTGCTGCAGGATCACGGCATGTTGCAGCCCACGCCGGACGGCAAAGCGATCTGGCGTGCGACCGTGACCAGTTCCACCGGCTGGAGCCACTCGTTTACGTTGCTACGGCTGGCACCCGCGCTGATCTGGGAATCTGGTGAGCGACCGGCACCGTTCACCGGGACGTTGACGATCGACACGCCCACCGCAGTTGAAGATGTCGAAGCAGGAGCCACCCTTTCTGCGAACGGCGCGACGTCCGCTTTGGAGAATCCAAACGCTCCGCCAGCGGAGGGTAGTGGCATCACCTCAGCCCCTCCCCCCAAGGCCCAGGCCAGTCCCGACGTCATAGCGGACATGCTGGCGATGGTGGGAACGGGAAACTCGCCAACCACAGATCAGGATGTGGAAACCGTCCCGGACGAAGTACCCGCAACTCTCCCCGATGCGACCCAGCCGCCCTTGGCCGCCGCTGCGCCTTCGTCACCGGCCTTCACGTCCTCGACGACACAGCCATCCGGCGAGCACTTCATGGCGTGGCTGAAACATGGCATCGCCACGCGGCGGCTCATCATCAACGATGCGAAAGCGCTGGTGCATACCGTGAGCGACACCGCCTACCTGGTCAGCCCTGGCGTGTT
>CAJWWA010000203.1 GCA_913048495.1 uncultured Halieaceae bacterium | reverse complement strand
GAATTATCTTTCTCAGTCCCACTGGATTCGTGAACGCAGGTATGGAATTCACGGAATCGATCATATGGAAACGGGTTCCCTCGACAAAGATCCCGTTCCTGACTTTGATGAGCTTTATCACAACTTTTGCGAAACCGTACATGCCCTGGACGAAAACGTCGGGCGCGTCCTCGACCAGCTCGGCGTCCGTGTAGGCGTAGCTGAGCTGCACTTCCCAGTTCTCGTTGATCAGCCAGTTGCCCTGGAGCTCGAGGCCCTGGCTCTCGGCGGCGGAGCCGTTGCCGACGATCGGCAGCTGACCGAAGGTGGTCACCGTGTCGACCTGCAGGTCCGTCCAGTCGATGTAGAACAGCGCGGCGTTCAGGGACATGCGGCCGTCCATGAGCAGGCCCTTGTAGCCGATCTCGTAATTCTCGATCTGGTCCGGGGAGATGAACACCTCGTCGGGGAGCGCGCAGAGGTTCTGCGTATCGCTCTCGTTGACGTCCGGGGGACAGGCCGGCACGGCGTTCACGCCGCCGTTGCGGTAACCCTCGGAGTAGGTGGCGTAGATCATGTTGTCGTCGTCGATGTCGAAGGCGACGTTCAGCTTGATCAGATCACCCTCGTCGTCACCGACGTTCTCGCCGAAGTCGATGTTGATGGCGTCCTGGGGCTCGCCGAAGAACACCGTCTCCAGCAGCGGCAGGCCGAAACCGGAGCGGTTGTTCACCTCGAAGGTGTAGTCGCGGTAGCCGAAGGTCAGCTCGAGGCGGTCGAAGAAGCGGTAGGATATCTCGCCGTACCAGGCCTCCTCCTTCTCTTCGTCAAAGCCCTGCGAAATGTACTCCAGGCTGTCCGGGCGCAGCTGCACGCCGCCGAAGTTGTCGACGGCGAACTGGTCGAAGCCCGGGGTGAACTCGCGGCTCTCGCCAAAGTTCTCCAACTCGTTGTTGAAGTAACCGAGCACCCAGGACAGGGGGCCTTCGTAAGTCGAAACGAGGCGGATCTCGATGGTCTCGGTCTCCTCCTCGACGATTTCCCGGGTGAAGGCGGAAAACGTCGGGAAGGCCTCGTAGCCGTACTCGAAGTTGAGCAGCAGGTCGGTCTGGTCGCGCTGCCCCTCCTCCTCGTACTCGGTCTCACCGTAGATGAAGGTCGCCTCGGCAAAGCCGAGATCCGCCTTCACTTCGAGGCTGTACAGCTCGTTTGTGTAGTCATTCGGCTCCAGGTAGCGGTAGGCGGACACGTAGTCGCCGGTGCCGAAGGCGGCCCGGTGATTGATCTGCCGGCCCTCGGCTTCGGTGTCCTGGTACAGCCACCAGAGGTTCACGTCCAGCCAGTCCGTTGGCAGCCAGCGCAGGTTGGCGCGGGCAGCGAGCGTGTCCTCCCCGTTGGCGTCCTCCACCCGGCGCAGGTTCGCATTCACCTCGTCCGGGTTGGAGAAGTCGGGCTCGGGGTCGGAGACGCCGGCCTCGCGCACCAGGAAGTCGTAATCGATGAAGCCGGGGTCGTCGACGCGGTCGAGGTTGACACGAAGGGCCAGGCTGTCGCGGACGATCGGCAGGTTCAGGGTGACGCCGACATCGTTATACATGTCGTCGCTTTCGAAATTCTGGCTCAGGGTGCCGCGCAGGTCGATACCGAAAGCCTCCGGGTCAGCGCGGTTCGGCAGGTAGCGGATGGCGCCGCCCATGGTGCCCTGGCCGTAAAGCGTACCCTGCGGCCCGATGAGCACCTCCACACGCTCGAGGTCCACGGGGCGGATATCCAGGGGCAGCGGAATATCGCCGAAGTAAGTGGCCACCGTGTCACTCGTGTAGCCCGGGCCGAGCTGCGAGGTGTTCAGGCCGCGAACCAGGATATCCGGTACCTCGTCGCGGGCGCCGCGGTCGATGACCGTGAGGCCGGGCACGTAGCGCGCGATCTCGTTGATGCCGGTGAGGCGGTACTTCTCGATCTTCTCGGCGCTCACGGCGGAGATGTTGATCGGGATGTCCTGGACCGTGGAGGTCCGGCGGGAGGCGGTGACGACCACCTCCTCGAGACGGGCGCCTTCCTGGGCCAGGGTACTGCCGGCACCGGCCCCCACCAGGGGCAGTGAGGCCAGGGCGACCGCCCGGGACAGGCGGGAACGCGGATGTGCGGACTGGTTGCGTTGCATGGTTCTTCCCCTCTTGGACAACGGTTGCCACCCTCTTGAACGCGACAGATCGCTCAGGTTGGTCGTCCGGACCATTTTCCTGCCCGACCGGCGGCACACAATAGGAAATAATACCCAAGCAAACATCACACCAATTGCCGCCAGCGGCCGGCTGCAGCCAGGGGGGGTGCAGGAAACAACTACGTGGGCGTCGACCCCCGCGAAGTTCGCACCACCACGGTGCATGCTCCGGGCAGCTATGCCTTATCGAGATGCGCGATGTTCCGCTCGATGACGGCGTTGATGTCGGGCCCCAGGCCGCCGAGCGTGAGACACTCCCGCAGCAGACCCAGGGCGGCGGCACGGTCGCCGCGGCGCACCGCGAGATTGGCCAGGTTCAGGCACAGGGAGGGCGTCCGGTAGCCGTCGCGGTGGAGGCGCCGGTACAGATCGCTCGCCGCCCCGTAATCGCCCTCGCGGTAGCTCGCCTCCGCCGCCCCCTCGAGGCTGCGCTGCGGCTCGTAGCCCAGCTCCGCGGCGCGCAGGAAATAGTCCCGGGCCTTGCGGAAATCTCCCACCACGTTCATCGCGCCGGCGGCGGCAATACCGAAAAGGCGTCCATCGGCACCCTCGGCCAGTTCGCGTTCGAGCAGGGCCTGGTAGCGCTCGCCCCGGACCCTGGACGGCCGCTGCGTATTGGCGTTGCCGTAGTGATGCAGGGGCACCGCGAGCTCGCCGCGGCGCGCCTCGGCAATGGTGCCGTCGACGATCTCGTGGATGCGTCCCTGGTAGCGGATCGCGTCGCAGCGGCGGAAGAGCCGCAGAATCGGGTTGACCGTGTAACCGCTGAAGCCGCGGGCGTAGGGCGCGTGCTCGCCCGCCGGGCGCCAGCCCCGGGCGGCCTGATCGTCACAATAATTGTGCTCTGGCAGGTAGAAGCCGTCGAAGGCCTCGTCGGCCAAGGCCGCCCGCAGCCGCGGGTAGTCGGTCTCCGCGATCCGCTCGTCGGCGTCCAGGACGAGGATCCAGTCGCCGCCCGCCGCGTCCAGCCCGTGGTTACGCGCCGCCGAGAAGTCGTCGCACCAGCTGAAGTCCAGCAGCCGGTCGGCATGGGCCGCCGCGATCTCGCGGCTGCCGTCCACGGACCCCGTATCCACCACCACCAGTTCGTCCACCTGCGGCCGCGCCGCCGCCAGGCATTCCTCGAGAATCCAGGCCTCGTCGCGGACGATCATGCACAGGGAAAGGGTCGCCATTGGCACCTCGGCAAAGAACGCGCGTCAACCTTAGCAAAGTCACCGGGGAAAGCGGACAGGCCACAAAAAAGGGCGCCGAAGCGCCCTTCTCCGCCCGGTCGCGGAGCCTTACTCCGTGGGCTCGTCCACCGGGGCCTGCGCCTCGGTGACTTCCTCTTCGATTTCCTCGTCGAGGAGCTCCTTGATGGACAGCTTGATACGGCCGCGCTGGTCCACGTCGAGCACCTTCACGCGGACTTCCTCGCCCTCGGTCAGGTAGTCGGCGACATTCTCGACCCGCTCGTTGGCGATCTGCGAGATGTGCACCAGGCCGTCCTTGCCCGGGAGGATGTTGACGAAAGCGCCGAAGTCGACGATGCGGGCCACGCGGCCCTCGTAGATCGCGCCGACCTCCGCCTCGGCGGTGATCTCCTCGACCATGGCCACGGCGGCGTCGCGCGCCGCCTGGTCCTGGCCGAAGATGCGTACCGTGCCGTCGTCGTCGATATCCACCGTGGCGCCGGAAGCCTCGGTGATGCCGCGGATCGTGGCGCCGCCCTTGCCGATGATGTCGCGGATCTTGTCCGCGTCGACCTTGAGCGTGACCATGCTCGGCGCGTTCTCCGAGGTGACCTCGCGGGCTTCGGCGATGACCTGGTTCATCTGGCCGAGGATGTGCAGCCGCGCCTGCAGCGCCTGCTCCAGGGCGATCTCCATGATCTGCTCGTTGATGCCCTCGATCTTGATGTCCATCTGTAGGGCGGTCACGCCCTCGGCCGTACCGGCCACCTTGAAGTCCATGTCGCCGAGGTGGTCCTCATCACCGAGGATGTCGGTCAGCACCGCGAACTGGTTGCCGTCCTTCACCAGGCCCATGGCGATACCGGCAACCGGCGCCTTCAGGGGAACGCCCGCGGCCATGAGCGCCATGGAGCCGACGCAGACCGACGCCATGGAGCTGGAGCCATTCGATTCGGTGATCTCGGAGACCACGCGGACCGTGTAGGGAAACTCTTCTTCGCCGGGCAGTACCGCGGCGAGGCCGCGACGGGCGAGGCGGCCGTGGCCGACTTCGCGACGGCCGGTGAAGCCGATGCGGCCCGCTTCGCCGACCGAGTAGGGCGGGAAGTTGTAGTGGTGCAGGTACAGCTTCTCGGTGTTGGGATGGAGATCGTCCATCTCCTGGGCATCGCTGGGGGTGCCCAGGGTTGCGGTGGAGAGCACCTGGGTGAGTCCGCGTTGGAACAGACCAGAACCATGCACCCGGCGCGGCAGGACGCCGGCCATGGCGCTGATCTGGCGAACCTCGTCGAGGCTGCGTCCATCCACACGCTTGCCGTCTTTGAGAATCTGCTGGCGCATCAACTTCTTGGTCAGCGCCTTGAAGCTGTTGCCGAGCAGTTTCGGGCTGCTTGCCAGGGCTTGGCGAACGGCATGGTCTTCCTTCAGACCTGCGATGGTCTCGGACACCTCGCCCTTCACGGTTTCCAGGGCTGTGTCCCGCTCGTCCTTGCTCTGATCAAATTTGCTGAGGACAGCGCTGATCGCCTTGGTGCACTGCTTCTCCAGATAGGCAGGAACGGTGCTGTCTTCGTCCGGCTTCTCCGGCTTCACCTGGGTGATGCCCAGATCCTTCAGCAGCTGTTCCTGTGCCTTGATCAGTTCGCAGATCGCTTCGTAGCCGAAATCAATCGCCTCGATCACGTCTTGCTCGGGCAGCTGGTTGGCGCCGGCCTCAACCATCACCACGCCGTCAGGGGTGCCGGCGACCACCAGGTCCAGATCACCCCGTTCGATCTCCCGATAACTCGGGTTGAGCACGAAGTCATCCCCGAGCAGTCCCACCCGCACGGCGGCCATCGGGCCGTTGAAGGGGATGCCCGCCAGCAACGTGGCAATCGATGCACCCGTCACCGCAAGAACATCGGCGGGGACCCGCTCATCAAGGGACAGGCAGGTGGCCACCACCTGCAGGTCGTCGCGCAGCCAGCTGGGGAACAGTGGCCGCATCGGGCGGTCAATCAGTCGGGCCGTGAGCGTGGCCCGTTCGGGGGGGCGGCTCTCACGACGCATATAGCTGCCGGGAATGCGGCCAGCTGCATAAAGCCGCTCCTCGTAGTCGCAGATCAGCGGCAGAAAATCAATGCCTTCCCGACCGCCCGAACGGGTTGCGGTCACAAGCACGGCGGTGTCGCCACACTCCACCAAGACGGATCCTCCCGCCTGAGGGGCGAAGCGCCCGGTGGTCAGTCGAATCTCGCGTCCGTCAAAGGAGATCGACTGGGTTTGTCCTTGCACGACGTCTTATGTCCTTTTGTCAATCCCAAGTCTGACATTTCATGGCTGCTCTTCACAAGAAAGGGGAGGCCAAGCCTCCCCCTCACGACGCCGTGGCGACAAGCTGATCACCAGCTGGACTTGACCACGCCGGGCAGTTCACCTTTGTGGGCGCGCTCACGCAGCTGGTTACGGCAGAGACCGAAATCGCGATAAACGCCGCGGGGCTTGCCGGTGGCCCAGCAGCGGTTGCGCACACGGATGCGTGCGCTGTTGCGGGGCAGAGCCTGAATCTTGCGATGGATCTCCAGGCGATCCATCGGATCTTCGGCTGCGTTGAAGGCTGCCATCAGTGCTGCGCGCTTGGCCGCATAGCGCTCAACCGTTTTCTTTCGCTTCACATCGCGAGCGATCATCGACTTCTTGGCCATGCAGCTGAGGGCAGCGAGTGAACGAATCGTCAACGATACATGGGCGCCATCACCCTCCTAGCGACCCATCAATTGCTGGACCACCGGCAGCTGGCTGGTGTCACGCACGATCAGCACAAGCGTGAGCCCCACCAACAGAAGAAAACCGGATTGCACGAAGGCCATTTGGATCCGTTCGGACACCGGACGACCCCTAACGGATTGAATCGCCAGCATCATCATCTGCCAGCCATCGAGCAGCGGCAGCGGCAGTGAATTGAGCACCGCCAGATTGATGGAGATCAGGGCTGAGAAGAGCACCAACCCGGATCCCCCCTGCTGGC
>CAJWWA010000202.1 GCA_913048495.1 uncultured Halieaceae bacterium | reverse complement strand
GCGGAGGAGGAAACTCCTGCGGAAGAGGCGAAATCGGAAGAACCCGCCGCGGAAGAGGAAGCGGCTGCCGAGGAAGCGGCTGCCGATGATGCGCTCCGGCGGAATGCCGTAGGCCGCCGGCGCCCAGGCGCGCATGAAGGCGACGCCGCCGCCGGAAACGATGTAGCAGGTGAAGCCGTTGTCCTCGAGGTGGTCGAGGAGTTCGCGCATGGGCGCGTAGGTCAGGTCCGTATAGCGCTGGCCGAAGCGCGGGTGCGTGGCCGAGGCCCCCCAGTCCGCCACGAGGCCGTTGAAGGTCGCACTGTCGAGGCCCGTGTGCGTGGCCAGGACCAGCTTGACCAGCGCCGCCTCGTCCAGCCCGGCGAGGGCAGCCGGCCCGTTTGCCAGCACCTCGCTGAAAGGCGGCTGCCGGCGTAACGCCGGGTCTTCCGCGGCCAGCGCCTCGAGCCGGTCCACGGCGAACAGCAGCTGGAAATACACCGGCTGCTCGGCCCAGAGATTGCCGTCGTTGTCGAACACGGCGATCCGCGCTTCCGGCGGGACGAAGTCACCGCCCGCCGGGTCGGTGACGCGCGCCACGAAGTCGAGGATTGCGGCCCGCGTCGGCGTGTCGCGCCAGGAGGGAAGCGGCTCTTCCGCCGCCCGGACCTGGGCGCCGAACGCGCAGAAAAAAGCCAGCGCTGCGAACAGCGCTGGCCATTTTCCCCCGCGGGGCAGGCCGGTCACGGCGCCCCGGGCGGCGAGGCCAGGGTCTCCATGACCTGGTCGAGGGAGAAGCTCGCCGCCTTCTGCCGCGGCGGGTACTCCTTGAAGGTCGCCAGAAACTCGCCGACGTAATCCTGGGCGGGCACCAGCAGGTAGGCCCGGTCCAGCAGCCAGTCGTAGTAGGTGTTGGAGGTGATCGGCGCGCGCTCGTACGGGTCACGGCGCAGGTTCAGGATCAGCGGCACGCGCAGGGGGACGAAGGGCTCCATCCAGACGCGGAAGGTGCCCGCGGTCTTCTGCTCCATGAAGATCATCTTCCAGTCCCGGTAGCGCAGCGCGGTCAGGTCGCCGTCGTCGGAGAAGTAGAAGATCTCTTCCCGGGGGCCTTCCTCGCTTTCCCCGGTGAGCAGGGGGAGGAAGTTGTAGCCGTCGAGGTGGACCTTGTACTTGCGCCCGATCGCGCGGTGCCCCTTGAGCAGCTTGTCCTTGACGTCCGCTTCACCCGCTGCGGCGAGGAAGGTGGGCAGCCAGTCCATGTGGTGCATGATCTCGTTGGAAATGCTGCCCGCGGGAATGTGCCCGGGCCAGCGCACCATCGCCGGCACACGCCAGCCGCCTTCCCAGTTGGTGTTTTTCTCGCCGCGGAAGGGCGTCATGGCCGCATCCGGCCAGGTGTTCATGTGCGGACCGTTGTCCGTGGAGTAGAACACGATGGTGTTGTCCGCGATGCCGAGCCGGTCGAGCGCCGCCAGGAACTCGCCGATATGCGCATCGTGCTCGACCATGCCGCAGGTGTACTCGTCCGCACGCGGGTACTGTTCCTTGCAGGCCGCCATCTTCTCGTCCGAGACGTGGGTGCGGAAGTGCATGCGCGTGCCGCTCCACCAGACGAAGAAGGGCTTATCGGCCTTGACCGCGCGCTCGATGAAGTCGATCGCGGCGGTGGACGTCTCGTCGTCGACGGTCTCCATGCGCTTCTTCGTCAGCGGTCCGGTGTCCTGGATCTCTCCGTCGGCGGCGGAGCGGATGACGCCGCGGGGGCCGTACTTCTCTCGGAAAGCCGGGTCCTGCGGGTAGTCCTCATTCTCTGGCTCCTCTTCGGCATTCAGGTGGTAGAGGTTGCCGAAGAACTCGTCGAAGCCGTGGTTGGTGGGCAGGTGCTCGTCCCGGTCGCCGAGGTGGTTCTTGCCGAACTGGCCGGTCATGTAGCCATGGTTCTTCAGCAGCCCGGCGATGGTCGGGTCTTCCTCCTGCATGCCCAGGGCGGCGCCCGGGAGCCCGACCTTGGACAGACCCGTGCGGAACACCGACTGCCCCATGATGAAGGAGGCGCGCCCCGCGGTGCAGCTCTGCTCGCCGTAGTAGTCCGTGAAGATCATGCCTTCGTTGGCGATGCGATCGATGTTGGGCGTCTGGTAGCCCATCATGCCCATGGTGTAGGCGCTGATGTTGGACTGGCCGACATCGTCCCCCCAGATCACGAGGATGTTGGGTTTGTCGGCTGCGACGGCGGGCAGCGCCAGGGCTGCGCAGAGGAGCAGCGCACTGCGGCGGAGTAGCTTGATCACGGGGGCACCTTTGTGTGGCTTGCGGTCCCTACCAATATAGGCGATTCTGACCGGCACGCTATCCACAATGCGACAACCGGGCGGGCGGCGGTCGGACAACCTGGCCGGCCGACGACGCGGAAAAAGACGTCGACTTCAAAGACGGACTACAGGGCCGAGAAGAATAAGGAACGGCATCCATGGGCGCACTGCAGCAGCACCGCGCGGTCGAGGTGCGCGGCTTCGACACCGCCGCCCTCGGTGTTGCGGTGACCGGGGCCCGCCTCGACCACGTCGCCCTAGGCGGCGAGGGCTTCCGGGGTCGCCTGGTCCACGGCCACGCCGCGGACGTGGTCTTCGACATGGGCAGCTACCGGGCGCCGCTGTTCGCCCGCGGCGCCATGCCGGACGATGCGCCGACGCTGGCCTGCATCCTGCGCTCCGACGGGGCGGGGCGGCTGAACGGCCGACCGGTCCGCGCCGGCACCTGCCTCTGGCTCGAAGAGGGCCGGGAATTGGCCTACGCCACGGCGGCGGTCTCCGACTGGGTGGCCGTGCGCATGCCGAGGCAACGGCTGGAACGCCTGGGCCTGGCCCTGCCGGGTGGCGCGGATCGCACCGTCGACCTGCCCGAGGCCGCCGTGGCGCGGCTGGGAGCGATCGCCCAGAGTGTTGCGCAGGGGGCCGGCAGTCGCGATGACCTCGAGCAGCTGGTGCAGTCCCTCGCCGTCGCCCTCGGCGCCGTCGACGGGCGCGCGCCGCCGTCGCTGGAGCGCCGCCTGGCCGCGGTCCGCTGGTCGCTGGAGTATATCCGCGCCCATTGCTGTGAACCGCTGACCGTCGGTGACCTGTGCCTCGAGGCCGGCCTGTCCTGGCGCAGCCTCGAGCGCGCCTTCCGCCAGGTCTGCGGCATCACGCCGAAGACCGCCATCACCCTCTGCCGCCTGCACCGTGTCCGGGAGGCGCTGCAGGCCGCCGAGCCCGGCAGCGAGACGGTGACTTCCGTGGCAGTCCGCTGCGGCATCGGTCACCTGGGCCGGTTCCCCGGCGCCTATCGATCGCTGTTCGGCGAGTACCCCTCGGAAACGCTGGCGCGCGCCGCCTAGCCCGAACTATTGCCGGTGCAGCCCTGACAGGCGCAGCAGGATCCAGTCGCTCACGGCCGTGGGCAGCCACTGCTTGATGGCGATGAACAGCCGGTTCCTGCGCGGCACCACGTAGCGCGCCCCGGGGCTGTCGGCTTCACAGGCGGTAACGATGGCACCGGCGGCGGCGACCGGGTCGGCGCCCTTCGCGTGCAAGCCGCGGTGAAAGCGCATCACCGTTTCCAGCTGCGCGCGGTAGGCGGGCGCGTCGGCCGCGTGCTGCTCGAGCTGTGCCTGCTCGACCGCCCCGAAGCCGGTCTTGACCGCGCCCGGCTTGACCAGCACCACGTCGATGCCGTGCGGGCGCAGCTCGATGCGCAGGCTGTCCGACAGCGCCTCGAGGGCATGCTTGGTGGAGGCATAGGGGCCGAAAAAGGGCAGGGTGACGTTCCCGGCCACGGAGGAGACGTTGACGATGCGCCCGCTGCCGCGCTCGCGCATCGCCGGCAGGAAGGCGCGGGTCACGCGCAGCAGGCCGAAGACGTTGACCTGGTACTGCGCTTCCAGGGCGTCGTCGTCGACGCATTCCAGCGGGCCGACGCAGGCGTAACCGGCGTTGTTGACCAGGATATCCAGCGGTTCGCCGCCGGTGAGGGTCGCCACTGCCGCGGGGGCGCCGGCCACGGCCGCCGGGTCGGTGACATCGAGGGGCAGGGCGTGCAGGTTCGGCGACTGGGCGGCCAGGCTCTCCAGCGCTTCGGCGTTGCGCCCGGCGCCGATCACCGTATGGCCCTTGTGGGCCAGGAGTATCGCCGCGGCGCGGCCGATGCCGGCGGTGGCGCCGGTGATGAGAATGCGTGCCATGGTGCGCGAGCCTCCCGCTCGGAACGTTACCGGCGCCGCGCGCCGGTCAGACCATTGCCTCGATAAGATGCGGCCCGGGCGTCGCCAGGGCCTCGGCCAGCTGCGCGTCGAACTCGGCCACGGTGCTCGCCCGGCTCGCTTTCACGCCCATGCCGCGGGCGAGGGCGGTGAAGTCGAGATCCGGGTTCGACAGGTCCAGCATGGACAGGGTGCGCGCGTTCGGTTCGCCGGCGCCCACTCGCTCCAGCTCGATGTTCAGGATGGCGTAGCTGCGGTTGTTGAACAGGATCGTGACCGTGTCGGTCTTCTCCCGCGCCAGGCTCCACAGCCCCTGCAGCGTGTACATGGCGCTGCCGTCGGCCTCGAGGTTGATCACCTTGCGGTCCGGACAGGCGATGGCGGCGCCCAGCGCCGCGGGGATGCCCTGGCCGATGGCCCCGCCGGTGAGGGCGAGCCAGTCGTGCCGCGGCGCCCGCTCGGTCAGCAGGTAGGCGCCGAGCCCATTGGTGGCGCCGTCGTCGACGACGATCGCGTCCTTGGGCATGTGCCGGGCGAGGAGCTGGCCGACCAGCAGGCCGTCCAGGGGGCCGTCCTCCGGCGCCGGGGTCTCGGCGGCCTCGACGAGCGCGGGCTCCCCGGCCGCACCCACGGCAGCCACCAGCGCGTCGAGGGCGCCGTCGATGTCCTCTCCCGGGGTAGCCAGCGTGCTTACCTCGCAGTCGGTCGGGGCCAGCCAGCTGGCCTTGTCCGGGTAGGCGAAGAAGCTGACCGGCGCGGGCGCGCCGACCAGCACCAGGTGCTCGGTGCCGGCGAGCGCCTCCGTGGCCTGCTCGGCGAAATAGGGCAGGCGCTCCACGGCCACGCGCCCGGCGCCGCGCTGCAGCCGCGCCGGGAACACCTGGCAGACCAGCCGTGCACCGGTGGCGGCGGCGAGCTGGCCGAGCCGGTAGAGGTTCTCCTCGCGCAGGGCGCGGCCGCCGAGGAAGAGTACCGTGGGGCGGCCGCTCTTCAGGCGTTCTGCGGTCGCCGCGATTGTCGCTTCCGCCACGGCCGGTGCGGCCGGGGCGGGGCGCGCGGGAGCGGCGCCGCTGGCCGGGTTCCAGGCATGGTCCGCGGGCACGACGACGGTGGCGATGCGGCCGTTCTCCGCCTGTGCCTCGGCGACGGCGGCGGCGCCCGCGGCGGCGAGGTCATCCGGCGAGTCGGCCACGTGCGTCCAGGCCGAGGCCCAGTCGGCGAGCCCCGGCAGGTCGGAGGTCAGCGGTGCGTCGTACTGCAGGTGGTAGCTGGCGTGGTCGCCGACGATGTTGACCAGCGGCGAGCCCGCGCGGCGGGCGTTGTGCAGGTTAGCCAGGCTGTTGGCAAAGCCCGAGCCCACGTGAAGCAGGGTGATCGCCGGCTTGTCCGCCATCCGGCCGTAGCCGTCGGCCGCGCCGGAGGCCACGCCCTCGAACAGGCACAGCACCGGGCGCATGCTCCCCGTGTTGCCGATGGCCGAGACCAGCTGCATTTCCGAGGTGCCGGGGTTGGCGAAACAGACCTCGACGCCGCTGGCGACCAGGGTCTCGAGGAGAGCGTCGGCTCCGTTCATGGGCGGGTTCCTTTCATCGGGTAATTCTTATGTCGACTCGGGGGCGGGCGGCGCGGCAGCTGGCCCGCAACGGGTGCGTCAGCAAGATAAGTATTTGAGGCATTTCCCGCAAGTGGCCTAGAATGCCGCCTCCCCGGGCGAGCCAGGAGTGCCAGCGTGGCCAGTAACCGCAGGTCGAGAAACATCACCCAGGGCGTTCAGCGCGCCCCGAACCGCTCCATGTTCTACGGCATGGGTTACGAGGCGGGCGACTTCGACAAGCCGATGATCGGCGTCGCCAACAGCCACTCGACGATCACCCCCTGCAATGCCGGCATCCAGCCGCTGGCCGATGCGGCGGTCGCGGCCATCGCCGAGGCCGGCGCGAACCCGCAGGTCTTCGGCACGCCCACCATCAGCGACGGCATGTCCATGGGCACCGAGGGCATGAAGTACAGCCTGGTGTCCCGCGAGGTGATCGCCGACTGCATCGAGACCTGCGTTGGCGGGCAGTGGATGGACGGCGTGCTCACCATCGGCGGCTGCGACAAGAACATGCCCGGGGCGATGATGGGCATGCTGCGCGCCAACGTGCCCTCGATCTTCGTCTACGGCGGCACGATCCTGCCCGGGCGCCTCGGCGACCGCGAC
>CAJWWA010000201.1 GCA_913048495.1 uncultured Halieaceae bacterium | reverse complement strand
TGCCAGGGTATGCCTGACAGCCTGCCCATGAGCCTGCGCTGGCAAAGGCTCCTCGGCATGCCGACGGGTAAGGCGCATCACCATCGACTCTACGCCGACGGCGTGATCGTTCGCCTGGCTTCGGCGCTCAACGCGCGCAAGTATGCCGTTGCCACGGAGGGGTTTTCCTACCGCATCCACGGCGGCAACGCCTTTGCGACGCTGCCGCGCCGCGCCCGCATCTACCTGCGCTTCCAGCGCGTACGCCGGGTCGCCGGTGTCGTCGCCGCGGCAGCCGGTGTGCCGCGGCGGCCCCACGTCGATGAGCTGCTGCAGGAGGCGGAACAACGCGCCACACCACTGCACTGGCGGCGCAGGGGCGTGCTGGCCAGCGAGTATGCGCTCGGCTCGCTCGTCGCCCGCGGACCGATCCTGTCCCGGCTGCGGTGCGCGCCGCGGATCGCTATTTCGCTACTCCGGTCGCGACCGGCGCAACCCGCGCCGCAGCTCGAGGACCGGCGCTACCAGTGACCAGGGCTCGAGGAGATAGCGGCGCCAGAGTCTCCGGGGGTCGCGCAGCAGGCGATAGAGGCCGCCGAGTCCCAGGCGGCTGAGCAGCGCCGGTGGCCGGGCCTGTGCGCCCGTGTAGTAGTCCAGGGTGCCGCCCGCCTGGAGAATGACGCAGGGCGGGAGCTGCCTCGCGTGGGCCAGGATCCAGTCCTCCTGCTTCGGCATACCCATGCCAACGAGCAGGACATCGGGGCGTGCATCCTTGACGGCTGCGATCGCGTCCTCGTCGCTCCGGTAGCCGTCGACCAGCGTGATGGCAAGCGCGGGCCAGTGCCGCGCGGCCCACACCCTGGCGCGCTCTACGACGGCCGCCGTGCTGCCGAGGTAGCAGACGCGCCAGCCCTTGCGCTCTGCTGCCCCGAGCAATGAAGGCAGGCAGTCCATGAGGCTGAACCGCGCGGCCGGCTTGCGGATCCCGAGCGCCCGCAGCAGCCATAGCACGGGCACGCCGTCCACGTAGCAGTAATCGCAGGCCTGGTAGAAGCGGGCGACACGTTCCTGCTTGTGCCGGAGGTACAGGCTGTGCAGGTTGTGGTGGCCGATGATCGCGGCACCGTCGCTCGCTGCCAGGCAGCCTTCGATGATGGCCGGGAGGTCGTCTAACGGGAATGGCGTCAGCGTCGTGCCAAAGAAGGCCCGAGCGGCGCTGTGATCGAGGGTGCGGTACGGCATGTCAGCGCTGCCAGGCCGAGAGGTCCAGGCCGGTCATCGCCTCCAGCTCGCTGACTTCCTCCCGGTACTCGGCGACCAGTGCCTGGCGCGAGGCCGCGGACATCGGCGGGAAGCGTTCCAGGTTCAGCCGGTCCACCTGGGCCTTTGACCAGGCGGCGAGGGGGGTAGGCAGCAATCGCTTCATCGTGCTCTTGAAGCCTTCATGCTTGAGCAGTCGCTGCAGCAGCCGGGAACGGGGCATGCCTGAGCGGTTCTGGTGATGGGCCGTCGGCGCCGGCAGCGACGGGTCGAGATCCAGGAAAAGCAGGCATTCTCGCCAGAGCGCGTTCGCCGAATCCCGCAGATCTTCGTAGCGCAGGATGAGCACGCGCTCCCGCCCGAACGTGTCCAGGTAGGGGCGCAGCTGCCTCGCGTACTGCCCCATGGCCCGGTAGCGGAGCAGGTGCGAAGGGCTTTGCCGTTCCGACTCCGCGGCCAGGGCGTCGGTAAAGTCCGCGAGCGGCTCCTCGCCGTCGCGCCGCGCGTGGCACCAGGCCGAGTAGGCGCGCTCCGCGGGGTGCCTGAGAATCACGATGATGCGCGCGTCGGGGCTGTACGCCTGGATGCGTTCGGCCGTGCCGGGCTCTGCGAGGTACCAGGTACTGGCGTCGCCCAGGTATCGGGCTTCCTTCGGTGCGCGGGCGAAGAGCTGCAGGTAGGTGCTTTCCTCCCGGACCACCCATCCGCTGGCGGCGGCCGGCTCGCCCCGGCCTGTCGGGAAGGGGTAGCCCCGCTCGCCGAAGGCGAGAAAGCCCGGCTCCTTCGGGCTGCAGAAGAAAATCTGCGGGTGGCAGGACAACAGGGTGGCGAGGGTCGTGGTACCGCTCTTCTGTGCGCCGACAAGAAAGAGGTTGGGTCGCCGCTCAGTAGGCATTGCGGCTGGTCCAGGCGCCGAAGGCGGTCATCAGCAGGATGCGGATGTCGAGCCACAGGGACCAGTTCTCGATGTAGTACAGGTCGTGGGCGACGCGCTGCGCCATCTTCTCCAGCGTATCGGTCTCGCCGCGAAAGCCGTTGACCTGGGCCCAGCCGGTAATGCCCGGCTTGACGCGATGGCGCTGCATGTAGGCGTCGATCTTGTCCGTGAATTCGCGGTTCAGTTCCACGGGATGGGGGCGGGGCCCGACCAGGGACATGTCGCCACGGAGCACGTTGAAGAGCTGCGGCAGCTCGTCGATGCTCGTGCGCCGCAGGAAGCTGCCGAGGCGGGTGACGCGCGGGTCGCCGCGGGTCGCCTGTCGATAGCCGGCGCCGGGTTCGTGCCGCATGGTGCGGAACTTGTAGACCTCGATGACATTGCCGAGGCCGCCGTGACGCTGTTGCCGGAACAGCACGGGCCCGGGCGAATCGAGCCGGATGGCGGCCGCGACCAGCAGGAGCAGCGGCGACAGCAGCAGGAGCAGTGCGAGTGCCCCCAGCCGGTCGAAGGCGCCCTTGATCAGCGCAGCCGAGCCGGTCAGGGGCGTGGCGTTGAGTTCGATGACCGTCATGCCGGCGATCTCCCGCGGCATGTGGCCGAGAAGGTCGAGCAGGGAAAGGTCCGGGACGAAGCGGACCGTGAGACAACTCGCCTGGAGCCGGGAGACCAGCGCGGCGCGGCTGGCTTCGGATAGATGGCTGCTGGCCAGCCAGATCTCGTCGATGCCGGCGGCCTCTCCCTGGAGGTAGCGGTCCAGGTCGCCGGTCCGCCCGAGCACCGGGGCCGGCAGGCCCTCGGGCACCGGGTCGTCACCGGGATGGAGCAGGCCGACGACCACGGCGGGGTCGCGATAGGCCTCGCGCAGGCGCTCGACCGTCGCCGCGGCGAGCCCGTCCGTGCCGATGATGAGAATGCGAGGCGCGCCCGCCGACGCCAGGGCGGGGAGCCTGCCGAGCACCAGCCGGGTCAGGAACAGGAGCAGTGTCGCCGCGAGTACCCAGTAACCCATCCACAGGCGCGAGTAGTCGGCCGTGGTCTTGCTGAACGCCGCGATGACCACGAGGGCGAGGAAGGTCGCGGCAAGGCCGGGGAGGGCATTGCCCGCCTGCAGGCTGTGGTCGCGGCCGCGCCAGGACCGGTAGGCGCCGGTGGCCGGCAGCAGCACCAGGGCCAGGAGCCCGCCCAGCACCAGGGCCAGGCTGTAGCCGGGACGAGGGGGCAGCTGCTGCCAGCGCAGCCAGTAGGCAAGCAGCCCGGCAGCGACGAGCATGGCGGCGTCGAGCAGCGGAAACACGCGCGACAGGTCTCTTCGATCGGCGTTCATGTCGCTCGTTGCTCAGGCATGGGGCGGGGTTGCACCGACGAAAGCACTCGGGAGAGTATCGCAGAAAGCCGGAGGGGATTCAGTGAAGGCGTCGTTGCCGGGCTGGTCGTCGTCGAGCCACGGCTCGACGATCTCCGGCTCGGCTATGCGCTACTGCTTGTCAGTGCCTGCTTTCCCGGGCATGGCCCGGCCGATCCGCCGCGCGAGGCGACGGCGGAAGAAAGCCAACCGGTAGCTCAGCCGCAGGCGCGCGGCGTCGGGCAGGCGCGTGTAGGAGTAGGCTGGCCCGCGGATCCCCGGTGCCACGGCGGGCTGCGACGCCCGGTCGCCGTGGCTGGCGAGCGCGGCCTCGAGGTCTGCCGCCAGGTGGGGCATGTCGACCTGCTGCGCCAGCGTGACGAGCTTTGCCCGGTGCGACGCGTCGTCTACCAGCGAGGCCTTCTCCCGCCCGGTGTAACGCAAGCCGCCGTCGGCGAGATCATCGAGTTCGTTGGCGAGGCGCAGGCGCAGGACGGACCGCTCCTCGGGTGACCTCGCGGCGCTGGCCGCGAGGCGTTCGAGCGTCGAGCCTGTCCAGGGAAGCGCCGTATAGGCGGCGACCAGGGCTTCGCCGGCTTCGCCCACGGCCTCGCGGACCGCTGCCCGCTTGCGCGGCGAAACCGTCCGGTGCATGTCGTAGCCAAACAGGCCTGCGTCGTAGGCAGCGTGAAGCAGCCCTGCCGTTACCTCCTCGATGCTGGCGCCGTCCCTGGCGAGAACGCTGGCGGTGCCGACGAGATGGCACAGGAAGGGTCGGCCCGAGCCGCGAAAGCGCGCCGAAAACAGCGGCTGCGCGAGCGCGTAGGCACGGGCCGCGGCCACCACTGCGGCGTCGTCATAGCCCGACAGGCGCAGCTGCTCGTAGAGCTGGATGTTGGTCTGGGCGATGTGCGACACGGACTTCAGCCGTTGCGCCGGCCCGCGACACGCCGCAGCAGGCCGCGGCCCTCGCGGCGCAGCACCAGCGGCAGGGCCCGGCGCAGCCAGGATGCGTGTGATTGCTCCAGGAGCCCTCGATGCCGGCTCGCCCACTGGTCCAGTGCCTCCAGCCCCGCGTCGTCGGGCGCGAGCTGCCACTTGTCGCGGAAGTGCTCGATGGAGCTGTGCGTCCAGCCCTCGCTCCAGCGCAGTTCGAAGAAGGGGCGGTCGTCGTCCGTGAAGCGGGTGGCATTGTCATAGCGGACCACGGCGCCGGGCTCGAAGTACACGCTGCCACCGGCGCGATGAATCTGCATGGCCAGGTCGATATGTTCGTGGAGCGCCCGCAGTTCCGTGTCCAGGGTGCAGTCCTTCTCGAAGCAATCGCGGCGCAGCAATACGCAGTGGTACTCGAAGAAGCCGCAGGGCTCCCGGTGCAGGTCGCGACGCACCATCCTCGGCAGGCGCCGCATCAGGCGGTGGGTCTGGCGGACCGTGCGCCACCCGTCCCGCTCGCCTTCGATAAGCTCCCCGCCCGCCATGTGGACCAGGGGCAGCAGTGCGTCGCCCTCGAGGAGCAGCGGGGTGACCGCCCAGGCACCCGTGGCCTCCGCGCAATCCTGGAGTGCGCGCAGCCAGCCGGGGGTGACGAAAACGTCGTTGTCGATAAAGACCAGGTAGGGCGTCCCCACTTCTGCCAGGGCGATGGCTCTTGCCTCGTTGGGTGCGAGAAAGCGGTCGTAGCGCAGGTAGCGCGCTCCGTATGCCTCACAGCGCCGCCGCAGTCTCTCGGCGATGGCGGCCGGCGTGTTGCCGTCGAGGTAGAGTACCGGCGTGCCGGGAGCAATGCGCTCGAGGATGTTGGCCAGCGACCGCTCGGCGAGGCTGAACCGCTCGCGGGGTATGATGCAGACCGTGGTGTGCGCCGGGTCAGTCACTGCGTTCCCCCGTTCGAGGCAACCAGGCGTCCAGTTCGCGCAGGCAGAAGACCACGGCGGGAAGCGCCGGGTACAGCAGCGTTCTGCTCAGCGTTACCAGGTTGACGGCCTGGTCAAAGTACTGGGTGAAGCCAAAGACGAAGTATAGCAGCGCGAGGGCCACGGCGATGGCCTGGAGCAACGCGTCGGCCAGCACCGCCCTGCCGCGGCGGATGCAGCTCGCGGCGATCGCCAGAAGCAGGGCGGGCCAGAGCAGGTGCCAGTTGGCCGAGAAGAACAGGTTCTCCGCGAGGATCGGCGGCAGCGGGTGGGCGGCGAGTCTCAGGCTGCCGAGGTAGGGCAGGCGCAGGAACGTACCGTCGAAGCCGAGCGTGGCGCCGCCGGGGAGCGGCAGCTCAAGTTGAAAGACGAAGAGGCTGGCTACGGCCAGCGCGCAGGCCAGCAGCAGCGCGCCCCAGGTCCGCATCGACCAGCCCAGCGCCCGTGCGGCGGCGAGAACCACGATGACTCCCGCGAACGCGAGGCCCGGCTTCTTCACCAGCGTCGCACCGAGGGCCAGCAGCAGCGCCAGTACCAGGAGCCCGGGCGTCCGGTCCCGGGCCCAGCCAGCCAGGGCGAGCGTGGCGAGGCCGAAATAGCCCGCCAGCCACAGGTCCGCGTAACCGGTGAGTGCAACGTGAACATTGAGCAGGGGCAGGGAAACCAGCGCGAAGACCGCCGCCGCCGCCGTGACCGGCGCGGCGCCGAGACCCCGGAGGAAGCCCCAGCAGGCAGCGCCGAGGGCGAGCAGCAGCAGCGCCCAGGGCAGGAAAGCCAGGCTGCTTTCAGCGCTGCCCGCGGCGAGCATGTGCCAGAGGATGATCAGCGGCACCCCGGGCGGATACGCCGACGCGGCCCGGTTCCCCAGGGTGTAAACGCCGCTGTCGGGCGCGGCGGCGAGCCATTCGCCGGGCGGCACGAAGGGAACGAGGCGCTGCTCGTGGAACCAGACCGCGGCCTTGGGCGCCCAGTTCATCCAGGCGTCCCATGCGTAGAGCGGGCGGGAGAGC
>CAJWWA010000200.1 GCA_913048495.1 uncultured Halieaceae bacterium | reverse complement strand
ATTGTTTCTATATTTGGCAACAACTTGATGTCCGTCACCCCGGTAAAGTGCTTCAAATATTCAAGGTCGTATCGGTTATTCGCTGCTATTGTATTCCGCTCATCCATAGCGATGTTCCGCAAGTTTTCATTTAGATTTTCCCACACAGCAGGATCTAGTCTCCCTACCTCATAACGAACGCTTGCGATTATGATGAGTGGTTTACCGAACGCCATGAAAAGCTCAGATAAGCCGGAAGAATACGTCAACAGAAACGCATCGATACGCTTAAGTTGCTCGTTTTTATGATATAGTTCCCAAAATTCACGCTCAAGTTCGTTCGGGCAGTTACCCAGTGTGATTCCGTTCTCGCGTCAACACATCAACATTCGAAGAGTTTGAACACATGTGTTAGTCATGGCACCGTGTCCAGAGAGGCTTTCGTCGATAATGACTGTGTCGCTCGTCGTGTGTGCCAATTCTTCAGCAATCTTTTGATATCTGCAACAGGAGAAATATGGAAGTCGGAACTCCATACAGTACCAGTAGTTTGATTTTCTTTCTGACCGCGTGAACTATTTAGAAACACTTCGCAGCCGCTCAGCAAGATGAACAGAAGGAAGACGACTGCGCCGCAAGCTTTACTTCGTCTCAACTTTCCACTCAAAGTGCGCCAGAAAGCTCGCGGCGCACCTATCGCCAAGAGGAGCTGAGATCGGAAAGGCATATGAAAGCTGCGCGAGAGTATGCTTTCGGCAGTTTTAGTTTGAAAACGTGAGCCAGGTCACATTTCTGACATAGGGTTGGTTGAAATTTTTGTACGAGCGGCCCTTGCGCACGCACGCCTGTGCACGTGCACGACTTTTTCGGCCGCGTGCGGCAAACGGCAAACGGGGACTCAGGGGTTAGGCTACTCCCGGCTGTTTGATCTGGCTGCCTTTAACCGATACTTTTTAACTACTCACGTTTGTATATAACCCATATTGCAGTGTGGAACTTCTCGATTCAATGATGAACTAAATAACGCAGTCTCTGACGCACTAAGCGTTCCACGACGAAGCGCTTCTCTACCTGATTAAGCGCGTGGCCTCAGCGTCCGAGGTCGAAGGGGATCGAGAGCAATCGCGTGCGGTACTTGAAGATAAATGTGCGTCTTCAACAAGTGACGCGCGCCAGCGGGGCGGCGGCGTCGGCGGGCGGCTGCGGGCGGCCGGTGGACAGCCTGGAGGCGATCCGCGAGCGCGGGGAGCTTCGCTTCGTGACCCGGAACGGCCCCACGACCTACTACCGCGAGCGCGGCGAGGCGGCCGGCTTCGAGTACGACCTGGCCCGGCGTTTTGCGCAGGAGCTGGGCGTGAAGCTGGCCGTGGTGCCCGTGTTCAGCCTGGACGGATTGTTCACCGCCCTGCGCCGGGGCGAGGCCGACATCGCCGGCGCCGGGCTCACGCTGACCCCGGAGCGCGCCGCCGCCTTTCCCGCTTCCACCGCCTACCACCAGCAGCGCCCGCAGGTGATCTACCGGACCGGTTCGGCGCGCCCGCGGGGCATCGCGGATCTCGAGGGTCTCGAGGTCGTGGTGCTCGCGGGCTCCAGCCACGACAGGCTCCTGGCACGGCGCGAGGCGGAGGACCCGCGCGGCCTGCGCGTGCGCCGCGTCGACGGGGCAGACCCGCTGGACCTGCTGCGCCAGGTGGACCGGGGCAATGCCGACGCCGCGGTGGTGGACTCGGTGGAATTCGCCATCCAGCGCCACCTGCTGCCGCAGCTGGCCGTCGCCTTTGACCTGGCGACCGAGCAGGACATGGTCTGGTATCTCGCCCCGGGGTCAAAGAACGACGCCCTCCTCGAGCGGCTGGACGAGTTCTTCGAGCGCCTGGAGCGCGGCGGCACGCTGGCCGCGCTGCGCGAGGCCCACTTCGGCCAGGTGAACGCACTCACCCGCGCCGGCTCGCAGACCTTCGTTGCCAACATCAGCAGCCGGCTGCCGGCCTACCGCGAGGCGATCGAGCAGGTTGCCCGGGAGCACCAGCTCGACTGGGCGCTGCTCGCCGCCATGGCCTACCAGGAGTCGCACTGGGATCCGGAGGCCATCTCCCCGACCGGCGTCCGCGGGATGATGATGCTGACCCGCGCCACCGCCCGCGACCTCGGCGTGCCCGACCGCCGGGACCCGCTGCAGAGCCTGCGCGGCGGTGCGCGCTACTTCAAGAACCTGCGCCGCCGGCTGCCCGGCGACATCGCCGAACCGGACCGCACCTGGCTCGCGCTCGCCGCCTACAACATCGGCATGGGCCACCTCGAGGATGCCCGCATACTCACGGAGCGCGCGGGCGGCGACCCGCACCGCTGGCGGGACGTGATGGCCCACCTGCCCAAGCTCGAACAGCGCGCGTTTTACAACACCGTGCGCCACGGCTACGCCCGGGGCCGCGAGGCCGTGCGCTACGTGCAGAACATCCGCCACTACTACAGCGTGCTGCAGTGGCGCTTCATCGCCGAGAACCGCCCCGCTCCGCCGCTGAAGGTGGCCCCCCTGCTGCCCGAGCAGCTGCGCGGGCGGGCGCTGCGGGCGCTCTAGGCGCGCGAGGCGCGGCGGGCGCGGAAGAAGCTGCGCAGCAGCTCGCCGCTGTCCTCGCCCAGAGGGCCCTGGCGCCAGCGCACGCGGTGATTGTAGTGGCCGGCGTCGAGGAGCCGCGCGGTGCTGCACACCGCGCCGGCCCGCGGTTCCAGCGCCGCGAACACGAGCTCTGCGACCCGGGCGTGCACGAGCGCGCCCACGCACATGGTGCAGGGCTCCAGGGTCACGTAGAGCACGCTGCCGGGCAGGCGATAGTTGTCCAGGCGCGCGCCCGCGGCGCGCAGCGCATTCACCTCCGCGTGGGCCGTCGGGTCGCGGCTGCCGATCACGCTGTTGGCGCCCTCACCGACGATCTCGCCAGCGCTGACCAGCACGGCGCCGATGGGGACCTCGCCGGCAGCGGCCGCTGCTTCCGCGAGGGCCAGCGCCCGGCTCATGAATTCCCTGTCTGTCGTGGCGGACACCGCGCCTGCTCCCGCTCCCCTGGACCGGCGCTAGTGTCGCACGTCGCCACGCATCGTGGCAGCGATGCCGGCCATTCCGGTACGATCACCCCTGCATGCGACGTTTCCTGACAGCGATCGGCGGCCTGCTGCTGTGCGCGGTGCTGCCGGCCTTCGCCGAGCCCACCGTCAACGAGTACAACGGCTACCTGGAGAAAGGGCCGTGGACGGCCATGTACCGCCGCGCCGAGGGAACCTGGCACGCACAGCTGTCGCGGCGGGTCGGGGCGTTCACGGTGGCGTACCGTCGCGCCGACCTCCGCCGGACCCGGGAGAACCGGATTATCGCCCAACAGTCCCTGTTCAGGGCTGAGGGCTTCTCCCTGGCGCACCGCCTCGAGTACCGCGCTTTCAGTGGCGACGCCATCGACGATCACTGGCGCTACCGGCTGATCGCGGGCTACCGGCACCGCCTGGCCGACAACATGGTCGCCTGGGTCCGCCTGCAGCCGCGCCTCGCCTTCCCCGGTGGTCGACGGCTGTTCGACGCGCGCGACCAGGTCGGGGTCGAGTTCCAGCTGGGCGCGCTGCGCCTGTCACCCTTCTACGAGCGCTACGCCTTCAAAAGCTGGGACCGGCACGGCGGCAATGTCTTCGGGGTGCACGCGATCCTGGCACTCTGACCGCGGCGGGCAGCAACCACGGCGGCGCGATGCGGGCGATGCAGGTCATGACGCGGCCGCGTAGACCTGGCGTGACTTCAAGAAAAGCTTCCGCGGAAACGTGAAACGCCCGCTTTCGATGTCCGCTAGCGGCCAGAAGCGGATAGGTCTTAGCATATCGACTAGAGCCGCCGTTTTGCACGAGAGCGAACGTCATGCTTGTCGGGAGCATCACGTCTCTTCCGATTGCCAGTAGGCACCGCGGAATAGTAATTACGCTTGCCGCGGCGCAACTTGGAAAGTGTAAGGTCAAGAGCAGCTATCCCCAAGATTGCTGCGATTCCAGCAGCCAGCACTTGAAACCACTCGTCAAGCCGATGCCACTCATCCAAGGGGTTCAGAGCAAAGTGCCCGAAGGTCTCCCGCATCTTGTGTTTCAGGTTTATGCGGCAGTTCTGGAGGGGGGTGGCCGGCAGCCAGAGAGCTTCCTCGAATCGAATGTTCCAGGTCTGCGAGAACTGATACCGGTCTGTTCTGCAACCTACTTCGACAAAGGCAGTTACAGCTGATGCGACCAGGGCGACGTAGATGACGAGCCTGATTGGGAGCGCGAACATGATGCACTTATCTAAATACGGTAGCCATCATCCTGGCAAGTCGATAGGCGCGTCAGTACGTCAGCAATTGCGTTGTCTCCCAAGGGTCGTCAGCGGCCCTTCGGCAGTGTCGGGTTGAAACGACCTGACCGGCGCTCCCTTCGCCGAGCCGCCATACTTAAAGTCATTTCTGGAAAAGTTCCCGCGGGAACGCTTGAGCCTGCACAGGAATACCGTCGGCGGACGGCAGCGGGCTAGCGGCGACCGGCACCATCGTCGATGATGTACACCTGCGTCATGCGCACATCCAGGGCCGTGGAGATCGCCGTATTTTCGCCGGTGGCCGGGTCGGGGTAGGCATCGGCGAGGCGGCGTAGGGCCTTGTAGAGGGAAATCGCGGAGATCTGCCCGTTAGCGAGGTGGTGGGTGGAATCGTTGCGGATGAGCTGGAAATACCAGGTATCGACGTTCGCGTAGCCGGCGAGCAGGCCCTCGGCGCTCGTCCCGTCGAGGCGCAGCTCGAAGCGCGCGTCGCGGATGCGGTGGATCGACGGCACCTGCAGGTTCTGCCAGGGGATCACCAGTTCGTCGATAGGTTCGGTGGTGAGCACACCGTTCTCGATGCGCCCGGGCGCCTCGCGGATCAGCGGTTCGCCCCAGCGGCGGTCCACGCGCTGCGTGCCGCCGGGCATGATCTCCTCGCCGGTGGCATCGGTGAGCAGCTCGTCGCGGCCGCGGTACACGGTCACGGTGACGCTGTCGTCGTCCGCCAGGCTGTCGACACCGGTGAGGTTGATCATCATCCGGTTGTAGGCCTCGTCCTTGATGGCCTTGCTCTGGAAGATGTGCTCCACGCCGTCCGGGCCGCGAAAGCCGATGATACAGCCCACGGCCCGGTAGACGGCGTTGTCGATGCCGGGGGTCCCGTCCGGGTGCTCGAAATCGTCGGGGCTGGTCTCGCCGTCGAGGTCGAGGCCGTAGGCATAGGACCCTTCCACCGTGTAGAAGGGGAAGCCGTCGGGCTCCGTTGTCGGGTGCCAGGTGGCGATCTCCTGCGCGAGCTGCGTCGTGGCCACATCGAGGCGGCCGGGCTCGGGGTAGAGCGCGGCGAACTGTTCCCGCGGCCCGTCGTTGAAGCCCCGCGGGCACTCGCTGGCATCCTCGGTCTGGTACACGGACCAGAACAGGTCGGTGAACACGTAACCGATCTCGCCCCCGGGCGGCGCCTCCGCGACGGCGCGCCCGGCGGCCAGCAGCAGCGCGACGGCCAGTACTGCCGCGCGCAGCATCAGAGAATCCCCTGCATGTAATCGTCCCTCAGCCAGAAGGCGCGCAGGCCGTTGCGCATGCCGCGCCATTCGCCGGTACCGCCGCCGGCGACGTCGCCGGGACGCTGGTCGCCACCGAAGGTGTAAACCGGACGATCCCGGTAGGCCCAGACGCGCAGCGCGCCGGGGGCACCCTCCGCGGCAAAGCGGCCCGTGCGCGGGTCGATGCTGACGATGGTCCAGGTGCGGTTCGGGCTGCTTTCCCCTTCAGCGGCCGGCACGTAGGGCCAGTGTGCGAGGCAGCGGTCCGGTGCGCCGCCGCCGCACATGGCGAGGCGGTACACCTGCGTGTCGTCCGGGTGGTCGCAGGCGAGCTGGTCGGCCGAGTCATCGGCGCAGTAGTACACGTAGATCGTCCGGCCCTCGCGATCGGCGAGAACGTTGCCGGCGAGCGTGGCCCGCACCGTGAAGCTCGCCGGCCAGGCCGGCGCGGGCTGCAGGAAGACGTTGCGCCAGCCGGGCACGTCACTGCCCTGCTGCGACCAGGAGTGACGGTCGAGGTTGTGGGTGTAGAGCGGCTGACCGCGGAACACCCACTGGCGCACCCCGGGCGAACGCTCGAGGAGCGTCCAGTCGCCCTGCGCGGAAGCGAGCGCGGGGGCCGTCACCGGGGACCAGCGCTGCAGGCAGGCGCCCCGGCAGGCGGAGGAGTCCGCTTCGTCCTCCGCGTAAGCGTAGACGGCATCGTTGCTCGCGGTGGTCAGCATCCGGCCCACGCTCGTCGCCTTGACGGCAAAGCCCGGCGGCAGCGCCGGCGGCGTCGCGACGGCGCCGCGGCAGCACTGTGACGGCACCGCAGCGACGCCGCAGCGCCACGATCGACGCGAAAAAACGGAAACCAAAAAACGGTGTGAAAACTATGCAAAAAGGTCCGAAAACGGCCCAAG
>CAJWWA010000199.1 GCA_913048495.1 uncultured Halieaceae bacterium | reverse complement strand
CCGCCGGATCGCCTGCGCCCTGCGCCACATAGCTGGTGGTCACAAGCCGGCCCGCCGTTTCACCATCCGGTCCGGACAGCAGATAGGTCTCCACGAGCGCGTCATAGGCGACAGCTTCACCGTGGAAGACGCCTTCATGCGTGGTTTGCGCCGTCTGGCCGAGCTCAATCTGTTGCGCGCAGGCTGTTTCAAGCGAGAGTGCGAGAGTGAGCGCAGCGCTTGCGAGAATGGATCGCTTAAACAGCGTCATGAGAGGTCTCCTTGGTCCAGAGCGGGCGCATCAGATAGACGCCGACGCCCACCACCCCCCACAGGCTCAGCGCCAGATAGGGCCGCCAGTCGGTGGAGACGCCCAGTGCGGTGACGAGCAGCGCCATCACCATGCCCAGCACCGCCCAGATCTGGGTGGCGGCCTTGCCCAGCTTGAAACCGGCGCTTTCATAGAGCTCCGGTCGGGTGCGGACGACCACGATGGATGACAGGCAGGTGGTGCAGAATTTCAGCAAGGTCGGGATATTCACCGCCAGAAAGAGCGGCGCGAGGCTGGTCGGCATGAACAGGCCCAGAATGCAGGCGACGAACATGGTCGCCAGCGCCACATAGGGCGTGCCGAAACGCGGATGCACACGCCCCAACGCCGACGGCAGCGCCCCGCTCTGCCCCATGGCGTAGAGCGAACGGCTGAAGCCCATGGCAAGCGCGTTCAGAGACGTGCCGATCGCCGCGACCGCCGCCAGTGCGACAATGGGTTGAGCGAGATCGCGGCCGACCAGTTCGGCCATGGCGTCGAGGATAGGCGTTTCGCTTGCCGCGAGGCGTTCAACGCCCAGAAGACCCAGCGTCACTCCACCGACCAGGAGGTAGACCACCACGGCCGTACTGATCGCCAGCGCGATGCCGAGCGGAATGTTGCGGCGGCTGTTTCGCACCTCGCCGCCGACTTCCGTCGCCGCTTCGATACCGAAGAACAGCCCCACCAGCAACGGGATGGCGGCGAACACACCGCTCCATCCGCCGCCCAGGAAGGGGCTGAAGGCGTCAGGCTGAACGCCTGTGCCGCCGAACCCGACAAAGATGGCGAAGAACCCCACCAGCACCACCATCAGCGCGCCGCCGAGGGGCAGCGTGAGCAGGTAGACGGCCGCCACCCACGCCGGTACCAGGACGAGCAGGCCCATGGCCATGCGCACGGGCCGCGAATTCCAGATCATGGCGCTGCCCGGGAAAGCGCGCACCCAGAGCAGCGCGAAACACCACCAGAGACAGGCGAGGCCCAGCACCGGCTGTACATCCGCCCGCCGCGGCGACTCCCCGAGCGGCAGCAGGAACCAGGCCCCGGCACAGCCACCGAGCACCAGCAGTGCGTACACGGCCTGCAGCGCGGCGCCGCGCAGCCCGGCGAGGGGTGCCCACTCCCAGGCCCCGGCGGCCACCACCAGCGCGAAAACGGCGGCGAGGGCGGCGAGGGGCAGGTAGAAGATGCCGGCGAGAAACAGCCCCGCCATGGCGAGCGCCGTGATGACGCGTTGCCTAAGCATCCAGGTCGCCGCCGGCGACGAGCCCGTCGGGCTCGCGCTGGCCGAAGCGGCGCTCGCGCCGGGAATAGTCGGCCAGGGCACGGGCGAACTCCAGCTCGCCGAAGTCCGGCCAGAGCGTGGGCGTGAAGTAGAGCTCGCTGTAGGCGAAGTGCCAGAGCAGGAAGTTGCTGATGCGGGCGTCGCCACCGGTGCGGATGCAGAGGTCCGGCAGCGGCAGCTCCGCCAGGCTGAGCTCGGCGGCGAGGGTCGTCTTGTCGATCGAGGCCGGGTCCAGCTCGCCGCTGGCGGCGCGCTCGGCCAGGCGCCGGGCCGCGCGGGCGATGTCCCACTGGCCGCCGTAGTCCACCGCGATCACCACCGTCGCCTCCCGGTTCTCCGCCGTGGTGCGCTCCGCGTGCTCCATGAGCCGCTGCAGGCGCGCGCTGAAGCGGGTCCGCTCGCCGATGAAGCGCAGGCGCACGCCGTCCTCGCGCAGCTGCTTGACCTCCGTGCGCAGGTAGCGCGACAGCAGCGCGAGCAGGGCGCGGACCTCGTGCCGGGGCCGGCCCCAATTCTCGCTGCTGAAGGCGAACAGGGTGAGCACCTCCACGCCGTGGTCCCGACAGGCCTGCATGACGCTGCGCACGGCCTCGACCCCGGCGCGATGCCCGGCGGGACCGGGCAGGCCGCGGCGCTTGGCCCAGCGGTTGTTGCCGTCCATGATGATGGCGACATGGCGCGGCACGACCACCGGAGGTTTACCGCTCGGTGCGGTCATCGCAAACCGTCAGATTTCCATCAGGTCGGCTTCCTTGTCCGAGAGCATCGAGTCCACCCGGGCAATGTAGCCGTCTGTGAGTTTCTGCACCGCGTCCTGGCCGCGGCGCTCGTCGTCCTCGCTGATCTCCTTCTCCTTGACCAGTTCCTTCAGCATGCCCATGGCATCGCGACGGGCGTTGCGGATGGACACGCGCGCCGACTCCGCTTCGCCGCGGGCCTGCTTGATATAGCCCTTGCGGGTTTCCTCGGTCAGCGGCGGCATGGGGATGCGGATGACCTCACCCGCCGTGGCCGGGTTCAGGCCGAGGTCGGACTTCATGATCGCGCGCTCCACCTCCGGGATCATGGACTTGTCCCAGACCGTGAGGCTCAGGGTACGCGCGTCCTCGACGTTGACGTTGGCCACCTGGTTCAGGGGCGTATCGGCGCCGTAGTAGGACACCTTCAGA
Source organism: uncultured Halieaceae bacterium (assembly GCA_913048495.1). Classification (GTDB taxonomy): domain Bacteria; phylum Pseudomonadota; class Gammaproteobacteria; order Pseudomonadales; family Halieaceae; genus Pseudohaliea. The sequence goes on along the minus strand of CAJWWA010000199.1, from coordinate 3,737 downwards.
CCGTCGAGGATGCTCGGATGCGCGCGCCCCGTGCGGATCTTGTTGAAGTGGGTGCCGAGGGCGTCGAGGCTGTTTTTCATGCGCTGCTCGGCCTCGGACTTGATATCGTTGATCACGCTGTTACTCCCTGTTGATCACTCGATGAGCGTACCATCGTCGCCGCCGCGGACGATATTCAAGAGGGCCCCGGTCTTCTCCATCATGAAGACGCGCACGGGCATGCGGTGGTCGCGGCAGAGGCAGATGGCGGTCAGGTCCATGACCTCGAGTTTTTTGTCGAGCACCTCGTCGTAGCTGAGGCGCTGGTAGCGGATGGCATCCGGCTCCTTCATGGGGTCGGCGGAATAGACACCGTCGACCTTGGTGGCCTTGAGCACCAGGTCCGCCTCCACCTCGATGCCGCGCAGGCAGGCGGAGGAGTCCGTGGTGAACAGCGGGTTGCCGGTGCCGGCGCAGAAGATGACCACGTCGCCGTTGGACAGTGCCCGGATCGCCTTGCGCCGGTCGTAGTGGTCCACCACCCCGGACATGGGGATGGAAGACAGCACCTGGGTGGCGATGTTGGAGCGCTCCAGGGCATCGCGCAGCGCCAGCGCATTCATGACCGTGGCCAGCATGCCCATGTGATCGCCGGTGACCCGGTCGAGCCCTGCGGCCTGCAGGGCCGCGCCGCGGAACAGGTTGCCCCCGCCGACCACCAGGCCAACCTGCACGCCGATGCCGACCAGCTGGCCGATCTCCAGCGCCATGAGGTCGAGCACCTTGGGGTCGATACCGAACTTCTCCCGCCCCGACAGCGCCTCACCGCTGAGCTTGAGGAGTATCCGCTTGTACTTCTTCTCGCCGCTTGCCGTCACCCGCTGTACCACCTCCCTGGAAACTGCCGCTATCTTACCCGACAACCCGGGCCGGCGGCAGCGCCCGGCGCCGCTCGAGGCCTGCCGGAGCCACCCCGCCGCCGCGCGGGACAAAAAAAACGGGGCCAGGGCCCCGTTTCCGTCAACCGTGCGGCCCTCAGCCGCCCAGCTGGGCTGCAACCTCGGCGGCGAAGTCGACTGATTCCTTTTCGATGCCCTCGCCAACCTCGAAGCGGCAGAAGCCCGCCACGGAGGCGCCGGCAGCGGAGACCAGCTTGCCGACCTTGGTGTCCGGATCCTTGACGAAGGGCTGCTCGACGAGGCTGTTCTCGGCGAGGAACTTCTTGATCCGTCCGCCGATCATCTTCTCGACGATCTCCGCCGGCTTGCCCGACTCGAGGGCCTGCGCCGTGTAGATCTCCTTTTCCTTGGCGACCAGCTCTTCCGGCATGTCGTCCGGGGAAACCACCTGCGGATTCACCGCAGCGACGTGCATGGCGACGTCGCGCGCGAGGTCCTGGTCACCGCCCTTGAGCTGCACCAGCACCGCGATGCGGTTGTTACCGTGCACGTAGGAGCCGACCACGCCGTCGCTGGCTTCCTGCACCGCCACGCGGCGCACGCTGATGTTCTCGCCGATCTTCTGGACCAGGCCTTCCCGGGCCTGCTCCAGCTCGCCGGCCATGAGCGCGGCGACGTCTTCCTGGCGCTCGCTGAAGGCCTTCTCGAGAACGCTGTCGACGAAGCCCAGGAAGCTGCCGTCGCGGGCGACGAAGTCCGTCTCGCTGTTGACCTCGACGAGCACGCCGTAGCTGCCGTCCTCGGCCACGCGGGCGGCGACGACGCCGTCAGCAGCGGTACGGCCGGCCTTCTTGGCCGCCTTCATGCCGCTGGACTTGCGCAGTTCCTCGATCGCCTTCTCGATGTCGCCATCAGCGGCGGCGAGCGCCTTCTTGCATTCGAGCAGGCCGAGCCCGGTCCGCTCCCGAAGTTCCTTGACCAATGCTGCAGACATTGCAGTACCTCCTGCGGTGTCGACCCGGCGCTGCCGGGCCGGTCAAATCCATGTCGAAACGATGCGGGCCCGCCCGGCTATGCCGGCGGGCCCGTGCCCTGTTCAGTGCGGGCGGCGCGCTGCCGCCGGAAGAATCAGCTCGCGTCGGCGGCCTCGGCGGTGCCGGCGTCGCCAGCCTCGGCGGCCGGCGCCTCTTCGACGAACTCGTCCGCGGCGGCCACGGCCTCGCCGGACTCCACGCGGCCGGCGATGCAGGCATCGGCGAAGGTCGTCACGTAGAGCTTGATGGCGCGGATCGCGTCGTCGTTGCCGGGGATCACGTAGTCCACGCCATCCGGGTCGCTGTTGGTGTCGACAATGCCGATGACCGGGATGCCGAGCTTGTTCGCCTCGGTGATCGCGATGCGCTCGTGGTCCACGTCGACCACGAACAGCGCGTCCGGCAGGCCGCCCATGTCCTTGATACCGCCGATACTGCGCTCGAGCTTCTCCATGTGCCGGGCGCGCATGAGCGCTTCCTTCTTGGTCAGCTTGGCGAAGGTGCCGTCGGCCTGCTGGGCTTCGAGCTCACGCAGGCGCTTGATGGAGGCGCGAATCGTCTTGTAGTTCGTGAGCATGCCGCCCAGCCAGCGGTGGCTGACGTAGGGCATGCCGGCGCGCTGCGCCTGCTCCTTGATGATCTTGCCGGCGGCGCGCTTGGTGCCGACGAACAGGATCTTGTTCTTGTTGCCGGCCATGGTCTTGACCAGCGACAGCGCCTCGTTGAAGGCGGGCACCGTGTGCTCGAGGTTGATGATGTGGATCTTGTTGCGGGCACCGAAGATGTACTGGTCCATCTTCGGGTTCCAGAAACGGGTCTGGTGCCCGAAGTGCGCACCGGCCTGCAGCAGGTCGCGCATGCTTACCTGGGACATGACAATTACCTTTTTTCGGGTTGGGTCCTCCACATGCCCCCGGGGCCAAACCGTCCGTGACGGCACCCTGGCCCGGGTTGCGGCATGTGTGCGTATTTACCGCGGTCCTCCGCGGCGCGCGCTTTATAGCACAGCACAGACTCAAAGGAAAGCCGGTGGAGAGCCAGCTGGCATCAATCTTGCGCCTGCCTTCACAAGGCGTGCCGGCCACGGCCCCGTTACCGGCTCCCCTGCCCTTGCGTTACACTAGCCGGCTGGCATCCCCGGCGCTGTCCGGGGCCTGATCACTGCAACGGATATCCCATGGCTGTATCGATCAAGTCGGCAGAAGAGCTGGAGAAAATGCGCGTGGCCGGCCGCCTCGCGGCGGAGGTCCTGGAAATGATCCGGCCGCAGGTCGTGCCCGGGGTGACGACCGGCGAACTGGACCGGATCTGCCACGACTACATCACCGGTGAGCAGGAGGCCGTCCCGGCCCCGCTCAACTACCACGGCTTCCCCCGCTCGATCTGCACCTCGGTGAATGACGTGGTCTGCCACGGCATCCCCAGCGACGGCAAAAAGTTGAAGAAAGGCGATATCGTGAACATCGACGTCACGGTCATCAAGGACGGGTACCACGGTGACACCAGCATCATGGTCGGGGTCGGCGAGGTAGCGCCGCACGCCGAGCGCCTGGTGCGGGTGACGCAGGAGTGCCTGTACCGGGCCATCGACATCGTCCGTCCGGGTACGCGGCTCGGCGACATCGGCGCTGTCATCCAGCAGCACGCGGAGGCCAACCACTACTCGGTAGTGCGCGAGTACTGCGGCCACGGCATCGGCCGCGTTTTCCACGACACGCCAAGCGTGCTGCACTACGGAGAACCCGGCCAGGGCGCCGTGCTGGAAGAAGGCATGTTCTTCACCATCGAGCCGATGGTGAACCTCGGGCGGCCGGAGACCAAGGTG
>CAJWWA010000198.1 GCA_913048495.1 uncultured Halieaceae bacterium | reverse complement strand
TGATATAACGAAACAAGTTCATCGTGACTTGGGACTATAGGATTATTATTAGGCGAACCTGATGCTATAGCTTGAGTTGCCATAGTATCAATACTTTGAAAAAATGTTTCTTTCTTTACACCAAATTCTTTTAATGTAGGAACTTTAAGATCTAAATTAAGTTGCTTTAATTCATCTAATAGTTTTTTGTTTGCTTCCTCAATGCTGTCATCAAAATTTGCTACTCCAATTGCTTTGGCACATTTAGAATATCTCTCAGGGGCTGCAGGAATTGAGAATTCCCCCGTGGTGGCGTCGCCATCTGCCTGTTTTCCAGTCAAAAACAGGGCCTGTGTGGGTGCTGCCTGTCGGCCCCTTGTCGGCGGCGGCGGCTACCGAGGGCAGCACCGTGGCACCAGGGTTGCGGCCCATTTGGCGCCTTTCTTCCTCACTTTGAATTGAGCCTCGCGGGGCTTCCTGTTACACTGATCGTCCATCGGAGAGACGTTCCCGAGAGGCGTCGAGACAGACGTCCGGGTGCTCTTTCGCATTGGTGGAATCCATGACGAGATATGTGTTCGTTACTGGTGGTGTTGTATCGTCCCTGGGTAAGGGGATCGCTGCTGCCTCCCTCGCTGCTGTGCTTGAAGCACGCGGCCTCAAAGTCACCCTCCTAAAGCTAGACCCCTACATCAACGTCGACCCCGGCACGATGAGCCCGTTCCAACATGGAGAGGTCTTCGTCACCGACGACGGCGCGGAGACAGACCTCGATCTGGGTCACTACGAGCGCTTCACGCGCACGACCATGCGCCGCAGCAACAACTTCACCACCGGCCGGGTGTACAACGCGGTGCTCGCCAAGGAGCGGCGCGGCGACTACCTCGGCGGCACGGTGCAGGTGATCCCGCACATCACCGACGAGATCAAGCGGCGCATCCTGAAGGGTGCCGGTGACGCCGACGTCGCGGTGGTGGAGATCGGCGGCACCGTCGGTGACATCGAGGGCCTGCCCTTCCTCGAGGCGGCGCGGCAGCTGAAGGTGGAGCTCGGCTCCTCGCGCGCGCTGCTCATGCACCTGACCCTGGTGCCCTACATCGCCACCGCCGGCGAGATCAAGACCAAGCCCACGCAGCACTCGGTGAAGGAGCTGCGCTCCATCGGCCTGCAGCCCGATATCCTGCTCTGCCGCTGCACCGTGCCCATCGATGACTCGGCCTGCAAGAAGATCTCCCTGTTCACCAACGTGGAGGAGCGCGCGGTCATCCCGGTCATGGATGCCGATTCGATCTACCGCATTCCCGGCGCCCTGCACGCCAAGGGTCTCGACGATTTCATCACCGAACGTTTCCAGCTCGACTGCCCGCCGGCGGACCTCTCCGAGTGGGACGAGGTGCTGCGCCGGGAGTTCTCCGAGAAGAGCCGGCGCGTCCGCGTCGCCATGGTGGGCAAGTACATGGAACTGCCCGACGCCTACAAGTCGTTGAACGAGGCGCTTGCGCACGCCGGCCTGCAGGCCCTCGCCGACGTGGACGTCGACTACGTGGAGGCCGAAGATATCGAGCGCGATGGCACCGGCGTCCTCGCCAGTGCGGACGCGATTCTCGTTCCCGGCGGCTTCGGCGACCGCGGTGTGGAGGGCAAGATCGCCGCCGTGCGCTACGCCCGCGAGAACCGTATTCCCTTCCTCGGCATCTGCCTCGGCATGCACGTCGCGCTCATCGAGTACGCGCGCAACGTCTGCGGCCTGGAGGGCGCCCACTCCACGGAGATGCAGCCGCACGCGGCGCACCCGGTGATCGCCCTGATCACCGAGTGGCAGAACGCCGACGGCAGCACGGAGCAGCGCGACGAGAGCTCGGACCTCGGCGGCACCATGCGCCTGGGCGCCCAGCCCTGCCACCTGGCGCCCGGCAGCAAGGTCCGCGAGATCTACGGTGTCGACACGATCCACGAGCGGCACCGGCACCGCTACGAGGTGAACAACAATTACGTGCAGCAGCTGCAGGATGCGGGCATGCGCGTGGCCGGCTGGTCCGCGGACAACAACCTCGTGGAGATGGTCGAGCTGCCCGGGCACCCCTGGTTCATCGCCTGCCAGTTCCACCCGGAGTTCACCTCGCGGCCGCGGGGCGGGCATCCGCTCTTCACCAGCTACATCGAGGCCGCCTGTGCCCACGCCGCCGCGCGCGACTAGGCACCGGCTGACCGGGAGGCAAGCATGACGGATCGGGTGGTCACGGTAGCGGACCTGCGCATCGGCAACCGCGAGCCCTTCGTGCTCCTCGGCGGCGTCAACGTGCTGGAGAGCCGGGACTTCGCCCTCGAGGTCGCCGGCGTCTACAAGGATGTCTGCGAGCGCCTCGGCATCCCGCTGGTGTTCAAGGCCTCCTTCGACAAGGCCAACCGCTCGTCGATCCACTCCTTCCGCGGTCCGGGCCTCGAGGAGGGCCTCGCGATCCTCGCCGCGGTGAAGGAGGCCTACGGGCTGCCGGTGATCACCGACGTGCACGAGCCGCTGCAGGCCGCCCCCGCCGCCGAGGTCTGCGACATCATCCAGCTGCCGGCCTTCCTCGCGCGGCAGACGGACCTGGTGGCGGCCATGGCGCAGACCGGCGCGGCGATCAACATCAAGAAGCCCCAGTTTCTCTCGCCGACGCAGATGAAGAACGTGGTCGAGAAGTTCCGCGAGTGCGGCAACGACCGGCTCATGATCTGCGAGCGCGGCACGAATTTCGGTTACGACAACCTGGTCGTCGACATGCTCGGCTTCCGCGTGATGCGCGACGCCTGCGACGGTGTGCCCCTGGTCTTCGACGTGACCCACGCCCTGCAGTGCCGGGACCCGCTCGGCGCGGCGTCCGGCGGTCGCCGGGCCCAGGTGGGCGAGCTGGCCCGGGCGGGCCTCGCGGTCGGCGTCGCCGCGCTGTTCCTCGAGGCGCACCCGGAGCCGGCGAAGGCGCTCTGCGACGGGCCGAGCGCGCTGCCCCTGGACCAGCTCGAGCCGTTCCTGGCCCAGGCGAAGGCCGTGGACGATCTCGTCAAGGGCCTGCCGCCGCTGGCCATCGACTAACCTTCAACGAAGCCGGTTGCGAACCCCGACACGGCGGGGTCCCGGCAAGGCAAGGAGTTCCCATGAGCATGATCAACGGTGTTCGCGCTTTCGAGGTCCTCGACTCCCGCGGCAACCCCACCGTCCTCGCCGAGGTGCTCCTCGAGGACGGCAGCCTGGGCGCCGCGTTCGCACCCTCCGGGGCGTCCACGGGGTCCCGCGAGGCCCTGGAGCTCCGCGACGGCGACTCGAGCCGCTATCTCGGCAAGGGTGTCTGCCAGGCGGTTGCCAACGTCAACGGGCCGATCCGCGAGCTGCTGCTGGGCTGCGATGCCGGTGCGCAGCGGGCGCTGGACGAGAAGCTCATCGCGGCCGACGGTACGGAGAACAAGGCGCACTTCGGCGCCAACGCCATTCTCGCCGTGTCCCTCGCCGCGGCCAGGGCCGCCGCGCAGTCCCGGGGCCTGCCCCTGTACCGCCACATCAACGAGCTCGCCGGCGGCCCGGCGCTATCCATGCCCGTGCCGATGATGAACATCCTCAACGGCGGCGAGCACGCGGACAACAACGTCGACATCCAGGAGTTCATGATCCAGCCGGTCTCGGCCACGACCTTCGCCGAGGCGCTGCGCATCGGCGCGGAGGTCTTCCACCACCTGAAGAAGGTGCTCGCCGGCCGCGGCCTCGCCACCGCCGTGGGCGACGAGGGCGGCTTCGCGCCCAGCCTGCCGTCCAACGCCGCGGCCCTGGAGGTCATCGCCGAGGCCGTCGCCAACGCCGGCTACGGTCTCGATACCGATATCACGCTGGCCCTCGACTGCGCCGCCTCCGAGTTCTACAGGGACGGCCGCTACGTCCTCGCGGGGGAGGGCAAGGACTACGACAGCGCCGGTTTCGTGGAGTACCTGGCCGGGCTGGTGGATGCGCACCCGATCCTCTCCATCGAAGACGGCCTCGACGAGGGCGACTGGGACGGCTGGAAACTGCTCACGGAGCGCCTGGGCGACCGCGTCCAGCTCGTCGGTGACGACCTCTTCGTGACCAACACGAAGATCCTCCAGCAGGGCATCGAGCGCGGCGTGGGCAACTCGATCCTGATCAAGTTCAACCAGATCGGCAGCCTCAGCGAGACCCTCGACGCCATCAACCTGGCCCGCTCCGCCGGCTACACGGCGGTGATCTCGCACCGCTCCGGCGAGACCGAGGACACCACCATCGCCGACCTGGCGGTCGCCACCGGTGCCGGCCAGATCAAGACCGGCTCCCTCTGCCGCTCGGATCGCGTAGCCAAGTACAACCGGCTCCTGCGCATCGAGGCCGAGGTGGGCAGCGATGCACCCTACCGCGGCCGGCAGGAACTGACGCGCTGAGGGCGCGCCCTTGCGCTGGCTGCTGCTGGTCCTCGTCGGCCTCGTCCTGCTGCTCCAGTACCGGCTCTGGTTTGCCGAGGGCAGCCTCGCCGAACGGCAGCGACTGCAGCGCCAGGTGCAGGAGGCCGAGCGCGAGAACGCACGGCTACGGGCGCGCAACGAGACGCTGGCGCGGGAAGTGCTCGACCTGCAGTCGGGCGAGGCGGTGGTCGAGCAGCGCGCGCGCGAGGAGTTGAACCTGGTGCGTGACGGCGAGGTCTTCTACCAGTTCGTCGAGGAGGGGAGCGGCAGCACGTCGTCCCCGCCGCGCGAGCCGTGAACTGCTGGGGCGTGATTCCCGCCGCCGGTATCGGCAGCCGCCTGGGTGCCGCGCTGCCCAAGCAGTACCTCGAGATCGCCGGCCGCACCCTGCTCGAGCACAGCCTGCGTGCCCTGTTCGCCGATGCGCGGGTGCAGGGCGTGGCCGTCGCCCTGCGCGCCGGCGACGAGCGCGCCGCCGGGCTCGCCTGCCTGCGCGACCCGCGGGTCCTGCTGACCGAGGGCGGGGCGGAGCGCGCCGATTCCGTGGCCGCCGGGCTCGCCGCCCTGCGCGAGCGTGCCGCGGATGACGACTGGGTGCTGGTTCACGACGCCGCGCGGCCGTGCCTCGACGCACAGAGCCTCGGCGCCCTCATCGACGCGGTGGGGGCCAGCGGCGAGGGCGCCATCCTCGCCCAGCCGGTGAGCGACACGGTCAAGCGCAGCGAGGACGGCCGGACCGTCGCCGCCACGGTGGACCGGCGCAGCCTGTGGCTCGCGCAGACACCGCAGCTGTTCCGGCTGGGGGAACTTGCCGCGGCGCTCACGAGCGCCGGCGCCGTCACCGACGAGGCCTCGGCCATGGAGGCCGCGGGCTACCCGGTGGGCCTGGTGCCGGGCCCGCGCGGCAACCTGAAGGTGACCACCGCGGAAGACCTGGTACTGGCACGCTGCCTGCTGGCGGCGGGGGAGGACGACTGATGCGTATCGGCCACGGCTACGATGTCCACCGCTTCTGCGAGGGCGACCACGTGATGCTCGGCGGCGTGCGCATCGAGCACGCGGAGGGGCTCGCCGCGCACTCGGACGGTGACGTCGTCCTGCACGCGCTCTGCGACGCGCTCCTCGGCGCCATCGGCGCCGGTGACATCGGGCGCCACTTCCCCGACGACGACCCGGCCTGGGCCGGGGCCGACAGCCGCGACCTGCTGCGCCGGGTGGTGACGCAGGTACAGGCCGCGGGTTTCATCCTCGGCAACGCCGACCTCACGGTCGTCGCCCAGGCGCCGCGGCTCGCGGCGCACATCGGCACCATGGTCGAGCGCATCGCCGCGGATTGCGGCGTCGATCCCGGGGCGGTCAACGTCAAGGCCACGACCACCGAGGGCCTGGGCTTCTGCGGCCGCCGCGAGGGGATCGCCGCTCACGCCGTGGTACTGCTGCTGCCCGCGGGCCCGTGAACGGCCCCTGGCCCTCGCCGCGGGGCCCTGCCGCGGCGACTGCCCGGCTGCGCGCCGTGCCGGAGGACTTCCAGGTCGACGAACTGCTCGGTTTCGAACCGGAGGGCAGCGGCGAGCACCTGTTTCTCCAGCTGCGCAAGCGCGGCCTCGACAGCGATGAAGTGGCCCGGCGGATCGCGCGCTGGGCGTCCGTGGCGCCGGGGGCCGTGAGCTACGCCGGGCGCAAGGACCGGCACGCGGTGACCAGCCAGTGGTTCAGCGTGCAGCTGCCGGGGCGGGCGGACCCGGACCCGGCGCTCCTCGCCGGGGACGATGCGCTGGTCGTGCTCGCCAGCGCGCGCCATCCGCGCAAGCTGCGCCGGGGCGTGCACCGCGGCAACGCCTTCCGCCTGCGCCTGCGCGATCTCGACGCCAACGGCGGTGATGACGGTACTGGCGGTACTGGAAACCCAGATTTATATCCTGAATATTTGGAAAGGATGGGTATAAGTGAGTAGTGAGCCATATGATAATGAAGGTTTTGGTTGGGCATTTCTAACAATTATATTTTTTATGTTAGTATTTCCAGCAATGTTATTATTTTCATCTTTAGATACCTGGGATATAT
>CAJWWA010000197.1 GCA_913048495.1 uncultured Halieaceae bacterium | reverse complement strand
GGTGACCGCCGACGGCTTCGTCTTCCGGGTGGACATGCGCCTGCGGCCCTATGGCGAGAGCGGCCCGCTGGCGCACAACTTCGCCGCGCTGGAGGCCTACTACCAGGACCAGGGACGGGACTGGGAGCGCTACGCGCTGATCAAGGCGCGCCCGGTGACCGGCGACCCTTCGCGCTGCGACGAGCTCATGCGCACGCTGCGGCCCTTTGTCTTCCGCCGCTACGTGGACTTCGGCGTCATCGAGAGCCTGCGCGGCATGAAGCGCATGATCGCGACGGAGGTCGCGCGCCGGGGCCTCGAGGACAACGTGAAGCTCGGCCGCGGCGGCATCCGCGAGGTGGAGTTCATCGCCCAGTGCCTGCAGCTGATCCGCGGCGGCCGCGACCGCGCCCTGCAGCAGCGCGAGCTACTGCCCGTGCTCGAAAGCTGCGCGGCGCTCGGCATCCTGCCGCCGCCGGTGGTCGAGGAGCTGCGCGAGGCCTACCTGTTCCTGCGCGACAGCGAGCACGCCATCCAGGGCTACAACGACCGCCAGACCCAGGAGCTGCCGACGGACCCGGAAGCGCGCGCGGCGCTGGCCCTGGTCATGGGCTGCGAAGGCTGGGAGGACTACTGCAATCGGCTGGAGCGGGAGCGGGCTCGCGTCGCCCACCATTTCGACGAGCTGATCGCACCGCCGGCGGACGCCCCCGCGGCGCCGCTGGACGGCGTCGCCTTCGGCGCCGTGGACGCGATGACCCTGGCCGGCCTCGGCTACCGCGACCCGGAGGCGACCCTTGGGCTCCTCGCCGAGCTGCAGGACGGCAGCCGCCTGCGCGGGTTGCAGTCCGAGGGGCGCGAGCGCCTGGAGCAGTTCATGCCGCTGTTGCTCGAGGCCTGTGCCGAGGTCGAGGCCCCGGACCTGGCGCTCGAACGCATCCTGCCGCTGGTGCGGGCGGTGCTGCGGCGCAGTGCCTACCTCGTGCTGCTCACGGAAAACCCGCCGGCGCTGGCGGAGCTGGTCGCGCTCTGCGAGGCCAGCCCGTGGATCGCCGGGCTGCTGGCGGCGCACCCGGTGCTCCTCGACGAGCTGCTGGACCGCTCCAGCCTGTACCGCGCGCCGGACCGGGAGCGCCTGCACGAGGAGCTCGCGCAGCAGGTGGACCGGCTGCCCCTCGACGACCTCGAGGCGCAGATGGATGCGCTGCGCTACTTCAAGGCGGCGCACGTGCTCCGCGTGGCCGCGAGCGAGCGCCTCGGCCGCCTGCCGCTCATGAAGGTGAGCGACAAGCTGACCTTCATCGCCGAGGTCGTGCTCGAGCAGGTGCTCAAGGTGGCCTGGGCCTCCCTGGTGGCGCGCTATGGCGAGCCGGCGCGAGTGGGTGACGGCACCGGCTTTGCCATCTGCGCCTACGGCAAGCTCGGCGGCATCGAGCTCGGCTACGCCTCGGACCTGGACCTCGTGTTCATCTGGGACGCGGACGCCCGCGGTGTGACCGGCGGCGAGCGCAGCATCGACAACAGTGTCTTCTACACGCGACTCGGGCAGAAAATCATCCACATCCTCGAGACGCGCACTGCCCTCGGCCAGCTTTACGAGGTGGACCTGCGGCTGCGGCCCTCCGGGTCCTCGGGCCTGCTGGTCAGCAGCCTGGCCGCCTTCGACGCTTACCAGCGGGATAACGCCTGGACCTGGGAGCACCAGGCCCTGGTGCGCGCGCGGCCGGTGGCCGGCGACCCGGCGGTCGCGGATGCCGTGGAAGCGCTGCGCCGGGACATCCTCGCCCGGCCGCGCGATCCGGCGGCCCTCGCCGGGGAGGTGGTGGGCATGCGCGACCGCATGCGCGAACACCTGCTGCCGCGCGATCTCGCCGAGGGGCTTTTCCATCTCAAGCAGAGCCCGGGCGGTATCGTCGATATTGAATTTATGGTGCAATACGCGGTGCTCGCCTGGTCGCACGAAGAGCCGGAACTCACCCGCTGGTCCGATAATATCCGTATCCTCGAGACCCTCGGCCGGGAGGGGCGTTTCCCCGAAGCGGTAGCCGCGGACCTGATCGCGGCCTACATCGCCTTACGCTCCGCCTCGCACCGCCTGGCGCTGCAGCAGGCCGACGGGGTCGTGCCCCTGGAAGACGATGTGCCGATGCACCGGGACGCGGTGCTGGCCCAGTGGAGCGCACTGTTCGCGGGTGTGGAGCCGGCGGCGCTGGACGGGAAGCTTTGACAGGAACCACTGACGATAACCTTCGACGAGACGTCGAACAGAACACGGGGCAGGAGCAGGGCATGACATTCGCTGACCGCGACGGGTTGATCTGGCTGGACGGGGAGATGGTCCCCTGGCGTGACGCGAAGGTGCACGTGCTCACCCACACCCTGCACTACGGGCTCGGCGTCTTCGAGGGCGTGCGCGCCTATCGCACTCCGGATCGCGGCACCTGTATTTTCCGCCTCGAGGAGCACACCAACCGCCTGTTCAACTCGGCGAAGATCCTCGGCATGAAGATGCCCTTCGACCGCGCGACCATCAACGAGGCCCAGCGCACCGTGGTACGCGAGAACGGCCTCGAGGAAGCCTACCTGCGACCGCTGTGCTTCTACGGCTCCGAGGCCATGGGCCTGCGCGCCGACAACCTCGAAACGCACGTCATGATTGCCTCCTGGGAGTGGCCCTCGTACATGGATCCGGAGGCCCGCGAGCGGGGCATCCGGGTGCGCACCTCCTCCTACACCCGGCACCACGTCAACATCACCATGTGCAAGGCCAAGGCCTGCGGCAACTACATCAATTCCATGCTGGCGCTGCGCGAGGCGGTGGATTGCGGCGCCGAGGAGGCCCTCCTCCTCGACAACGAGGGCTACGTGGCCGAGGGCAGCGGCGAGAACATCTTCCTCGTTCGCGGCGACCGCATCTACACGCCGGACCTGACCTCCTGCCTCGACGGTATCACCCGGGCCACGGTGTTCGCCCTGGCGGCCGAACTCGGCTACCGCATCGAGGAACGGCGCATCACCCGCGACGAGGTATATATCGCCGACGAGGCCTTCTTTACCGGCACCGCGGCGGAGGTCGTGCCGATCCAGTCGCTCGACGGCCGCGTCATCGGCGAGGGCCGCCGCGGCCCGGTGACCGAAAAACTCCAGGCCATGTACTTCGACGCGGTGCGCGGCAAGCGGCCGGAGAACAGCGCGTGGCTGACCCCGGTGGCATGAGCAGCCAGGCGCCGGGCGCCCCCGGCGAGGGTCGCCTCGCCGACGGCACCTTCTACCGGCACTGGCCGGTGGCCAACCCGAACGCCGTGGTGCTCCTCGCGCACGGCGCCGGCGAGCACAGCGGCCGTTATGCCGCCGTTGCCGACTGGCTGAACGCCCGCGGCATCGCCGTCATCGCCCCGGATCACCGCGGCCACGGCCAGTCGCCGGGGCACCGGGCCCACATCGACCGCTTCGCCGACTTCTTCCCGCCCCTGGACGCGCTGCGCGACCGCATCGCCGACGACTACCCGGACCTGCCCTGCTTCCTGGTGGGACACAGCATGGGCGGCCTGATCGCGGCGCGCTACCTGCTCGACCGCCAGGACCGCTTCACCGGCGCCGCCCTCTCCGGCGCGGCCCTGGCCGTGGCCGAGCCGCCGTCGGCGATGGCGATCTGGATCAACCGGCTGCTGGCGGCGCTGTTTCCGCGCCTGGGCGTGCTGCAGCTCGATGCCAGCGAGATCAGCCGCGACCCCGAGGTGGTGGCCGCCTACCGCGCCGACCCGCTGGTGCATACGGGCAAGTTCAGCGCCCGCTTCGTGGTCGAGCTGTTCTCCGCGATGGGCGAGGTGGCGGCCCGCCGCGGCGAGCTGCGGCTGCCGCTGCTGGTCCTGCACGGCGACGCCGATGTGATGACCGCGCCCGCGGGGTCGGAGGACTTCGTCGCCGGCGCCGGGTCCGAGGACAAGACCCTGCGCCTGTACCCGGGGCTGTACCACGAGATCTTCAACGAGCCCGAGCGCGAGACCGTGCTGGCGGACCTCTACGACTGGCTCCGGGCCCGCTGCCCGCCGTGAGCGGCGGCGCCCTGGTCACCGGCGCCGGCGGCCAGCTCGGCCGTGAGCTGGTGCTTACTTCTCCGCAGGGCCTCGACTGCGCTGCCCTCGATCGGCAGGACCTCGATATCACCGATGCGGCCGCCATCGGCCGTACCCTCGATGCACTCGAGCCGCGGCTGGTCATCAATGCGGCGGCCTACACCGCCGTCGACCGCGCCGAGTCCGAGCCCGGGGCGGCCGCGCGCATCAACGGGACGGCGCCGGGTCTGCTCGCGGCGGCCTGCGCCGAGCGCGGGGTGCGCCTGCTGCACGTCTCCACCGACTTCGTCTTCGACGGGCGAGCCTCCCGCCCCTACGGCCCCGACGCGGCGCCGGCGCCGCTGGGCGCCTACGGCCGCAGCAAGCTCGCCGGCGAGGACGCCGTGCGCGCGGCCCTGGCGGGCGCGATCGTGCTGCGCACCGGCTGGGTCTACTCGCGGCACGGCGGTAATTTCGTGAAGACCATGCTGCGCCTGATGGCCGAGCGCGAGGAGCTGACCGTGGTCGCCGACCAGGTCGGAACGCCGACCTGGGCCCGGGGGCTCGCCGAGGCACTGTGGGCCTTCGCCGAGCGCCCGGCGCTGGCCGGCACCTATCATTTCAGCGACGCCGGCGTGGCCAGCTGGTACGACTTCGCCGTCGCCATCGGCGAGGAGGCCCTGGCCCTAGGCTTGCTGTCGCGGCTGCCGCGCATCCTGCCGGTGCCGACGGCCGCCTACCCGACCCCGGCGCAGCGGCCGGCCTACAGCGTCCTCGACAAGGGCGCGACCTGGCGGGACCTCGCCATCGACGGGGTGCACTGGCGCCGCCAGCTGCGCCTGATGCTGCACGACCTCAAGGAGCAGGGGGAATGAGCCGCACGCTACTCGTGACCGGCGGCGCCGGTTTCATCGGTGCCAACTTCGTTCACTACTGGCTCGACGCCCACCCGGCGGACCGGGTGGTGGTCTTCGACGCGCTCACCTATGCGGGCAATCGCGCCAGCCTCGCCGGCCGGGAGGACGACGAGCGCTTCCATTTCGTCGAGGCGGATATCTGCGACCGCGACGCCGTGACGCGCTGCCTGCGCGAGCACGCCGTGGACACGATCGTCCACTTTGCCGCCGAGAGCCACGTGGACCGCTCGATCAGCGGCCCGGATGCCTTCGTGCGCTCGAACGTACTCGGCACGCACAGCCTGCTCGAGGCGGCGCGCGCCGAGTGGCTCGCGGGCAGCGGGCGCCCGCACCGCTTCCACCACGTGTCCACGGACGAGGTCTACGGCACCCTGGGCCCCGAGGACCCGGCCTTCCGCGAGGACACGCCCTACGCCCCGAACTCGCCCTACGCCGCGAGCAAGGCCGCCGCGGACCACCTGGTGCGCGCGGCCCACCACACCTACGGCCTGCAGGTGACCACGAGCAACTGCTCGAACAATTACGGGCCCTACCACTTCCCCGAGAAACTCATTCCCCTCTGCCTGACCAACATCCTCCGCGGCCGGCCGCTGCCCGTGTACGGCGACGGCAGCAACATCCGCGACTGGCTCTACGTGGAGGACCACTGCCGGGGCATCGAGGGCGTGCTCGAGCGCGGCGTCGTGGGCGAGAGCTACAACATCGGCGGCAACAACGAGTGGGCCAACCTCGACATCGTCCACCTGCTCTGCGACCAGCTCGACGCCCGCTTCGCGGGCGACGGCGAGCTCGCGCGGCGCTTCCCCGACGCGCCGCCGGCCCGCGGCGACAGCGCCCGCGAGCTGGTGAGCTTCGTCACGGACCGGGCCGGC
Source organism: uncultured Halieaceae bacterium (assembly GCA_913048495.1). GTDB lineage: Bacteria > Pseudomonadota > Gammaproteobacteria > Pseudomonadales > Halieaceae > Pseudohaliea. Next base: position 707 of record CAJWWA010000197.1, on the reverse strand, counting down.
CACGACTGGCGCTACGCGATCGACGCCGGCCGCGCCGAACGGGAGCTGGGCTACGCGCCGCAGGAGGACTTCGAGAGCGGCCTTGCGCGTACCATCGACTGGTACCTCGCCCGGGAGGACTGGTGGCGGCCGCTGTTGCCGGATTGATGGCGGCTCGGGGCGGCGCTGGAAGCGGGTTGACGCCATGACCTTGCGCCGCGCCCTTGAGGCACTGTTTCTCTTCACCGCCGTGGTCTTCGTGGTTGCGCCCGGCGCCGGCCCGGGGCCGACACCCCTCGTGCTCAAGGTGACACCGATCGCCTGCCTGGCGGCGCTCGTGCTCCTGCACCGGGGCGCGGCCTGGAGGCCGGTGCTTGCCGCCCTGCTTTTCTCGGCGACCGGCGACCTGTCGCTCGAGCTGGGGGCCTTCGCCCCGGGGCTCGGCGCGTTCCTGCTCGCGCACCTGTGCTACATCGCGGCGTTCGCGGCGCCGCCGCGACCATCGGCCGGCGCGGTGCTGCTCGCGCTGGGCCTGCTCGCTTTCGCCGCCGGCCTCGGCAGGCTGCTGCTGCCCGAAACCGCCGCGCTCGCCCCGGCGGTGCTCGCCTACCTCGCGGTGATCACGGCCATGGCGCTGGTGGCCACCTTCTGCGGTGCCGGCCCCTGGGCCGTGGCGGGTGCGGTGGCCTTCGTGCTCTCCGACGCGCTGATCGCCGTGAACCGCTTCC
>CAJWWA010000196.1 GCA_913048495.1 uncultured Halieaceae bacterium | reverse complement strand
GCGTAACTTTTCTCTGATCGCGACGCTGATCAAGGTCTGTCCGCTGCTCGGGCTCCTCGGCACCGTGATCGGCATGCTCGCGGTGTTCGACGCCCTCGCCGCCACCGGCTCGAACAACCCGCGCTCCATGGCGGCCGGCGTCTCCAAGGCCACCGTGTCGACCCTGGCGGGCATGGTGGTGGCTATCGTCGGCCTGCTCGCCCACAGCCTCTCCGAGCGCCGTGCGGCCGCCGTGCGCCAGGGCCTGGCGGCCCGCTTCAGCCAGTTCGAGGATCGCGACCATGCGTGACTACTTCTCCGCCATCACCGACGACAGCGACGAAAGCGGCGTCGACATCACGCCCATGCTCGACGTGGTCTTCATCATGCTCATCTTCTTCATCGTTACCGCCACCTTCATCAATGAGGCGGGGATCGACGTCGACAAGCCGGAAGCGGCCACCGCCGTCGTCCAGGAGAAGGCGAGCATCCTGGTCGCCATCGATGCCACGGACCAGGTCTGGATCAACCGCCGCCCCGTTGACCTGCGCTCCGTGCGCTCGATCATCGAGCGGCTGCATGCAGAGAATCCCAAGGGAACCGTGGTCATCCAGGCGGACCGGGAGTCGCGCAACGACACCCTGGTACGGGTCATGGACGCCTCCCGCCGGGCGGGCGTCTACAACATCGCCCTGGCCGCCTATGCGCTCTGAAACCGCCATCGAAGCGCGCCCTCGCCGCTCCGCAGCGCTGCGACCCCTGCTGCCGGCATTGGCGCTCCTCGCCGCGACCGTGGTCGCACTGCTCCTGGCCTGGTTCATGTATTTCCTGACCCACTCGAGCGAGCTCCGCCTGAACGATTCCGACCGGGTGCAGATGCTGGATTTCGTCCGCCTGAAGCACAACGAGACCACCGCACGCAAGGACCGGCGCCCGGACCGCCCGGAGCCGCAGCAAGCGCCGGAAGTGCCCCCCATGGCGGCTAGCAGCAACGCCGGGGGGGAAATCCTCGCGGTCTCGGCCCCGAGCGCCGGGCTCGACGGCCTCGACATCGGCCGCGGCGGACTCGGCCTCGGCGGCGACGGTGAATACCTGCCGATCGTCAAGGTCGCGCCCGTCTACCCGCGACGGGCGCTCGAGCGCGGCATCACCGGGCAGTGCCTGGTGAGCTATACAGTCACTACCAGTGGCACGGTGCGCGACGTCTCGGTGATCGAGGCGTACTGCGACGATCCGCTGTTCCGCCGGCCCTCGGTCGAGGCCGCGCTGCGCTTCAAGTACAAGCCGCGGGTGATCGACGGCACACCGGTCGAGGTCACGGATGTCTACAACATGTTCCACTACGAGAAACAGCCTGGACAGGAAGGAGGCGGACGATGAGGCGGTGGCTGGCTATGCTCACCCTGCTGCTGGGTCTGGCCGGCACGGCGCAGGGGGCCGGTGAGGCGGTTGTCGGCATGAGCGAAAAGGTCTTCGAGGCGCTGAACGAGGCGCAGGCCGCCCTCGATGCCGGGGACAACACGGCGGCCCGCAGCATTCTCGAGGCGCTTCTCGAGCGGCGCAAGCTCTCCGACTATGAGACCGCACATACGCTGAACCTGCTCGGCTATTGCCTCTACGAGGCGGACGACCTCCCCGGTGCGCAGGCAACCTACGAGCGCGCCCTCGCCCTGGAAGGCCTGCCCGGATCCATGCAGGCGATGCTGCTGGTCACCCTGGGCCAGGTGAGCCTCGTCCAGGAGGACCACCGCGGCGCCGAGGGCTACCTGCGCCGGCTGCTGGCCCTGCCGGAGCAGGACCTGCCCCGGCACCGGGTGCTGCTCGCCGCCGCCCTCATCGGACAGGCGCGTTTCGCCGATGCGCTGGAACCGCTGCAGAGCGCCATCGCCGAGGCCGGTGCCGACGGCTCCGCGCCACCGGAGCAATGGCTGTCCATGCTGGCTTCCGTGCACTACGAGCGCGAGGACTACCCCGCCATGCGCAATACCATGGCGCGGCTGGCGACGCTCTACCCCCGGGAGCAGTACCTCCTGAACCTCGCCGCGCTCCACGGCCAGCTCGGCGACAGTGGCCGGCAACTGGCGCTGGTGGAGCCGCTGCGCGACGACGGCCGCCTGTCCCAGGAAACGCGGCTGGTGATGCTGGCCAACCTGTTCCTCGCCGAGGGCCTGCCCTGGGAGGCGGCGCGCCTGCTCGAGGCGGCCATGGACGAAGGCCGCGTCGAAGCCGACCGGCGCAACCTCGAAACGCTCTCCCAGGCCTGGTACCTCGCCGCCGAAACGGAGCGCGCCATCGAGCCGCTGGCCGCCGCGGCGGCGCTGGCCGAGGACGGCGAACTCTACCTGCGCCTGGCGCGGCTGCACATGGACGCGAATGCCTGGGCCGCGGCGGAGGAAGCGGCCGGGCTCGCCATCGAGCGCGGCGGCTTGCGCGAGGAGGGCCAGGCGTGGCTGGTGCGCGGCATGGCCGCCGCGCGGCGCGAGCAGTTCCGCAGTGCCCGCGACTACTTTACCGAGGCCGCGCAGCACCGGGACGCCGCCCGCTACGCGGCCCAGTGGCTGGCGTGGATCGACAGCGAGGCGGAGGCCGCCCGGCAGCGGCAGCAGCTCGGCAGCTGAGCCGGCGGCTGCATTGCCGTCGCCGGGCCGGGACCCCGATAATGGGGCCATGTTCGACGTCCTGACCCGCCAGCTGTTCGCCACGCCGCCCCGCGAGACCCTCTACCACTACACCTCCCTCACCGGCGTCCTCGGCATCGTCGGCAGCGCCGAGCTGCGGGCCAGTGACATCCGCTACATGAACGACTCCACGGAGCTGCGTCACACCCTCGACCTGCTCGGCCGGCAGGTAACGCGGCGGATCCTCGCGGGCGTGGACAACCCCGCCCTGCTCAATGCCTTCCTCGAGTGGCTCTCGCACCGGGTGGTCAGCGGACCGATGCTGTTCGGCGCGTCCTTCCGGGCGAACGGCAACCTGCTCAGCCAGTGGCGGGGCTACAGCGTCCACGGCAAGGGGGTGAGCCTCGGCATGGCCCCGGCGCACATCCTCGCCTGTGCCGAGGCCCGGGACTTCCAGGTGGGGCGCTGTATCTACGCGCCGGGCGAACAGGAGCGGCTCATCGGGCACATCATCGACGCGGTGGAAGAGCTGGGCGCCGCGTTCGAGGTGGAGGTCGAGGGCGAGGAACACGGCGAGAACCCCTGGCTGCCGCTGTTCCAGCGCATCGAGGGCGACCTCCTGCGCATCGCCGCGGTCCTCAAGCACCCGGCCTTCGAGGAGGAGCAGGAATGGCGGATCGTGTCACCGGTGATCACCGACGTTGCGTCGGGCCGGGTCGCCTTCCGCGAGGGGAGCTCGATGCTCATCCCCTACTACCCCTTCGACCTGAGCGACGAGGGCGGCAGGCTGCCGCTGGAGCACTGCTACCTCGGCCCCACCGGTAATATCGATCTGTCCATGAACTCCCTGCGCCTGTACCTCGACAGCCAGGATGCCCGGCCGCGCCGCGGCATCACCTACTGCGACATCCCCTACCGCAAACGCTAGGGACCGCGGTCGGCAGACCCGGACAATGGCCCGCGCCGGGACCAGGGGAAGAGCACGGGCGTGCGCTCGAGGTAGCGCCGGTACGCCGGGTCGTCACCCCAGCGTTCGCGTCCGCGACGCTCGAGCAGCGGTACCCCGCTCACCCGGGTCAGCAGCAGGTAGACGAACAGCGGCGAAACCAGCGTGACCAGCTGCCAGCCGGACAGGAGCGGCGCGGCGGCGACGGCGACACCGAGCCAGAGGAGGATCTCCCCGGCGTAGTTCGGGTGGCGCGAGTAGCGCCACAGGCCCTCGTCGATGAAAGCCCCGGCACCCGCCCGGCGGCGGAAGGCGCGCTTCTGCGCATCGGCTGCGGCCTCCAGCGCGAACCCGGCCAGCCAGAGCGCGGCGCCGAGCAGCCCCAGCGGGCCGAGGTCGCCCGGCGCAGCACTGCCCAGGGCGGCCCAGGCGGCCCCGGCGGTCACCAGGACCCAGAGGCCCTGCAGCGTCCAGGTGAAGAAAAAGCGCGGACCGTTGTGCTTGATGCGGTCGAAGCGGCCGTCACCCCCGTCCTGGCGCACGCGCCGGAACAGGAACGCGCCGAGGCGCAGCGCCCAGAGCAGGACCATCGCCGCGAGCAGCAGGCGGGCCGGCCCGCCGGGCCCCGCGAGGTACGCGACGACCGTCAGCAGCACATAGGTGCTGCTCCCGGTCAGGTCGTAGAAGTGCTCCGTGCGGGCGAGGAAAGACGGCAGGAACACCAGCCACTGGATGGCGAGCGCCGCCCCCGCGCAGAGCGCGAAAACCGGCAGACCGAAGACGCTGGCCCCCCGCCAGGAGCCGGCGGCGGCGAGCCCGCCGGCAAGGGCGAGCACGAACGCCAGGGCGGCAGCGAGGCGCATCAGGCCTGCGGCGTGACCAGGAACTTCTGGCCGGTGGCCTGGCGGCCGTAGACGGACAGCGCCTCGAGGGTCAGCGCCTCCGCCAGCGATACCCGCGCCGTGTAGTGGCTGGCGAAGGTGCTGGTCAGCTCATCGGCAACCCGGCGCTGCATGCGCTGCATGCGCTCGCCCCCGGCCCGCTGCAGGAAGTTCGGCAGCAGCCAGCCGCCGACGGCCCAGCTGAAACCGAAGTTGCGGCTGATGGTGGTGGGCGCGAAGTCGAGCGCGCCGTAGATGTAGACCTGCTTGAACACGTCGGAGCCGTAGCGGCTGTAGGCATCCATCTGTTCCACCGCAACGGCTTCCATGCAGCCGAGGATCGTGCCGGCCAGGCGGCCGCCGCCGATCGCGTCGAAAGCCAGGGTCGCACCGGTCTCGCGCAGCGCGGCGGTGAGGTCGTCGGTGAAGCTGTCGGCCGTGGAATTGACCACGTGCGCGGCGCCCAGGTCGCGCAGCAGCGCCGCCTGCTCCGGCTTGCGCACGATGTTCACGAGCGCTACGCCGTCGGCGATGCAGATGCGGTTGAGCATCTGGCCGAGGTTTGATGCCGCCGCCGTGTGCACCAGCGCCTTGTGCCCCTCCATGGTCATGGTCTCCACCATGCCCAGCGCGGTCATCGGGTTCACGAAGCAGGACGCGCCCTGCTCCGCCGTGGTGCCCTCGTGCAGGGGCAGACACTGCGACGCCTTTACGCAGCGGTACTGGCTGTAGAGCTCGCCGCCGAACACGCCGACGGTGCGCCCCATGAGCGCCTGGGCCGCCGGATCGTCCCCCGCGGCGACCACGGTACCGGCGCCCTCGTTGCCCACGGGCAGCGCCTGGCCGACCCTGCCCGCCATCATGCGCATGGCATTCTCCGGGACGTCGGCCTCGATCACCGGCCGCTCCGGCGTGCCCGTGGCCCGGGCCGTGGTCATGTCGGCGGTGCCGAAGAGCAGGCCCAGGTCCGAGGGGTTGATCGGTGCCGCCTCGACGCGCACCAGCACCTCGTCGGCGGCGGGCGCAGGCACCGGCACCTCGGCGAGGCGCACTTCGAGGACCCGGTCCTCGCGCAACAGGGACTGGATCTGCAGGGCGGTATCGCTCATGGTTTCGTCTCTCGGGCTGGGGAAGGTCGCCGGACTGTAGCGGACTTGGCCGCGTCCGTGAAGCCGCCCCTGCGTCCCGCCCGCCGCCCCGTTATACTCCGGCGCGAGACCGCAAGGAGCGCCCGCGATGCTGCCCCACCAGGTACTGGCCGCCGACAACGACCCCCTCGCCGATGCCGACGCGCTCCGCCGGCACATCGAGCGGGCCCTGGCTGTCCGCCCTGCCGGCGGCTGGGAGCTGGCCCTCGGCTACCGCCTCGTGCAGCAGTGGTTCAGCCCGATCGTCGTCGGCGCCGAGCACCTGCCCGATGAGCCCTGCCTGTTCGTCGGCAACCACGGCCTGTTCGCCGTGGACGGACTGGTCGTGCTCCCGCTCATGCTCCACGACTACGGTCGCTTCCTGCGGCCGATGGGTGACAAGTTCCTGTTCACGGACCCGCGCCTGGCCGATTTCCTGGTCAGCCGCGGCGCGACCATGGGTCACCCGGCGGTCTGCAGCGCGCTGATGGAGGCGCGGCAGGACATCCTCGTCTTCCCGGGCGGTGCGCACGAGGCGGTGAAGAGCAAGGCCCAGAAATACCGGCTGCAGTGGAAGGACCGGCTCGGTTTCGTCCGCCTTGCGGCGAAGCACGGCTATCGCATCGTGCCCTTCGGCCTGGTCGGCCCGGACGACTTCTACGAACACCTCGTGGAGGGGGAAGACCTCGCCGTCAGCCTGCCGGCGCGCTGGCTCATGGCCCGGGGGCTGCTGCCGAAGGACCTGCGCCGCGACCTCGTGCCGCCGCTGGCCCGGGGCAGCCTCGGCACCCTGCTGCCCCGGCCCCAACGCTGCTATCTCGGCTTCGGCGAGGCGCTGGACCTGTCGTCGCTCGAGGGCAGGCGGGTCGGCAGGCAGCGCCTCGCCACGACTCCAGGCAAAGCGGGCCAGCGCGAGCAGGTCCTCGGCATGCGGCAGCAGGCTGCCATCCATGCCACTCGGTTGCAGCGCGATGCGCGCGGCGGCGCGAGGCGAGCGCG
>CAJWWA010000195.1 GCA_913048495.1 uncultured Halieaceae bacterium | reverse complement strand
GGGCGCCGCGGCGGGCGCTGGCGGAGGCGACGGCGTGCGCGACGCCGCCGGCGCGCAGCGCGTGGAAATCGAGGCCCTGCTCTCCATGGGGCTGCCCAACTCGCCGATGCAGGGCGCCAACCTGCGCATCGTCAGCGGCAACTTCGTCACCGGGCGCCCCATCGGGGTTCTCGACGGCATCGACCACCAGTTGACCGGGCGGGTCCGGGGCATCGACCGGGACGGCATCCTGGCCCAGCTCGACGCCGGCTCCATCGTGCTGCTCTCGCCGCTCGGCTACTCGCCCACCGGCGAGGTGTTCAACCTGGCCCTCGAGGACGTGGCGGTGCAGGCCGCGGTGGCTATCGGCGCTCAGAAGCTGGTGCTCTTCGGCAGCGCGGACGGCGTGCGCGACCGCGAGGGACGGCTCATCCGCCAGTGCGCCGTGGACGAGATCGCCGCGCTGGCGCCAGCGGAGCCGGAGCAGGCCCGGCTTCTCGACACCGCCGGTCGCGCCTGCCGCCAGGGCGTGCCGCGCTGCCACGTAATCAGCTACGAGGCCGACGCCGCGCTCCTCGAGGAGCTGTTCACCCACGACGGCTGCGGCACCCTGGTCACCCGGCGCCCCTACGAGCAGTCGCGGCAGGCAAAGATCGACGATGTCGGGGGCATCATCGAGCTCATCGAGCCGCTGGAGGCGGAGGGCATCCTGCTGAAGCGGTCCCGGGAGCTGCTGGAGGCGGAGATCGACCGCTTCCGGCTGCTGGAACGCGACGGGCGCATCATCGCCTGCGCCGCCCTCTACCCGTTCCCGGCGGAGCACTGCGGCGAGCTCGCCTGCATCGTCTCGCACCCGGACTACCGCGGCGCCCGCCGCGGCCAGCGCCTGCTCGAGGAGCTGGAGGCCGAGGCCCGGACACAGGGCCTCAGCCGGGTCTTCGTGCTCACCACGCAGACCGCGCACTGGTTCATCGAACAGGGCTTCGTCGAGGGCAGCCGGGACGAGCTGCCGTCGGCGCGACGGGAACTCTACAACCTGCAGCGCAATTCCAAGGTCTTCTTCAAGGACCTGCAGGCACCATGAGCTTGTCGAGGTCGCGCTCCAGTGCCGCGAGCTCGCGCTGCAGCCGGGCCTGCTGCCGTTCGCTGCGCATCGCCAGCACATCGGTGACCGCGCGCAGCACCACGGCACTGTTCTGGTTGGTACCCCTCAGGTAGTCCTCGGCGACCCATTCCTCCCAGTCGCGCACCGTCGCGCGCAGCCGGTCCTGCCAGCCCGGCGCGCGGGCGAGGATCACCTCGAGCCGGTCCACCCAGGCGGCGCGCACCGACAACCAGGCGCCATCGATGCGCGTGAGTTCTGCCGCGGCGGTGGCCAGCCGGGCCTCCTGCGCGTCGTCGAGGCGGCCCAGGTAGTCGCCGAGACTGTCTTCCATGCGCTCGAGGGCATCCTCGCGGTACTCGGCGTCGGTGCGCGACAGGTACTCGGCCTCGTACTCGGCCTGGCGTTCGCGAAGCTCGGCGATGAAGGCCTCCACCTGGCTTTCCGTCAACGTCGCGGCGAGGCTGATGAGCGCCTCCAGGGCCTGGTCGCGAAGCCGGTACCAGGCCAGCTCGAATTCCTCGACGAGCCGGGCGATGTCGGGCAGGGCCGCTTCCCCGCCCGCGAGGCCCTGCGCCTCCCCGACCAGGGCCGCGTAGCGGGGCAGTTCCTCGCGCCGGTGCCAGGCCAGCACCGGGTCGAGCAGCGCTTCGAGACGGTCCTCCTGGTCCCGGTCGAGGGGCACGTAGCCCTCGATGTACCAGGGAATGAGAAAGTCGAGGCGGTTGTAGAAGAAAACGCGGGCGCTGCAGGCCGAGAGCAGCAGCGCCGCGAGCAGCAGCACCGCGGCGCGAAGCAGCCTCAGGGGTAGTCGAGGCCGTCCGTCGCGAAGAGCATGTCGGGATTGCGGAAGCACTTGAATTCCAGGTAGTTGCCCGCGGGGTCGCGGACGAAACAGGTGCGCTGCTCGCCGCGCCGCCCGGCGAAGCGGGTCTGCGGCGCGATGGCAAAGGCCACGCCGTGCGCCGCGAAGCGCGCGAGGAGCGCATCCCAGGCGTCCCAGGACAGCACGAGGCCGAAGTGGGAAGCCGGCACAGCCTCGCCGTCCACCGGGTTGGTGGCAACCGCCGGCATGGCGTCGCGCTCGACGAGGTGCACCACGAGCTGGTGGCCGCCGAAGTCGTAGTCGATCCAGCGCGGGGAGGCGCGCCCGCGGCGGCAGCCGAGAACGTCGCCGTAGAAGCCGGCCGCCGCGTCGAGGTCATCGACGGGGAGCGCGAGGTGGAAAAGGGCGCTGTCCATCGCGGTCACCAGGGCAGCCGGTCGAGATCGACGTTGCCGCCGGAGATCACGATGCCGCAGCGGCGCCCGGCGAAGCGTTCCCCGTGCTCGAGTGCGCCGGCAAAGGGCACGGCCCCCGAGGGTTCGACCACGGCCTTCATGCGCGTCCACTGCAGGCGCATCGCCTCGACGATGGCGGCCTCCGACACGGTCACGATCGTATCCACGAAGCGCTGGATGAGCGCGAAGTTGCGCACGCCGAGGCTGGTACGCAGGCCGTCGGCGATGGTCTGCGGGTTGGTCTGCGGCTGCAGCTCGCCGAGGCCGAAGGAGCGGAACGCGTCGTCGGCACCGGCGGGCTCCACGCCGATCACCTCGATGGAGGGCTTGAGCGCCTTCGCCGCCACGGCGATACCCGCGAGCAGGCCGCCGCCGCCCACCGGGGCGGCGATCACGTCGAGGTCCGGGACGGCGCGTAGCAGTTCGAGAGCCACCGTGCCCTGGCCGGCGATCACGCGGGCGTCGTCGTAGGGGTGCACCACGTGCGCGCCGTGGGCGTCGATGACGTCTGCCAGGGTCTCTTCGCGGGCGGCGAGTGTCGGCGCGCAATCAACGATGGTGGCGCCGTAGCCGGCCACTGCCGCCCGTTTCACCGCGGGCGCGTTCTCCGGCATGACGATCCAGGCCGGAATGCCCCGCCGCGCCGCCGCCATGGCCAGGGCCGCGCCGTGGTTGCCCGAGGAGTGGGTCGCCACGCCGCGGGCCGCCTCCGCTTCGGGCAGGCCGAGCACCGCGTTGCTGGCACCGCGGGCCTTGAAGGCGCCGGCGCGCTGCAGGTGCTCGCCCTTGAAGAACAGCGTCGAGCGGGTGTGCGCATCGAGCAGCCGGCTGGTGAGTACCGGCGTGTCGTGCACGGCATCGGCAATACGGGCGTGCGCGGCCTCGATGTCGGCAAGGCTGACGGGGTCGGGTTGCTGGTCGGCGGTCATCGGCTGTGCAAGCTGCGTCTGGCCGGTCATTGTTGCGTGATTGGCGGTCGGTAACAACGCCCTCGCGCCCGCCGGAACCGGCCGGCGTCCGCCGCGGACCCCGTGCTAAGCTGCGCCCTTTTGCCCGGGAGTGTCATGGAGACCCTCGAAGCCCTCTCGCTCACCTTCGTCAACGCCGTCTGGAGCACGCCGCTGGTGCTGCTGCTCCTCGGCGGCGGGCTGTTCTTCGCCATCTATTCCCGGGGCCTGCCCTACCGGCACCTGGGCCACGCGGTGGGTATCATGCTCGGCCGCTACGACCAGCCCGACGAGCAGGGGGAACTCAGCCACGGGCAGGCGCTGGCGGCGGCACTCTCCGGCACCATGGGCCTCGGCAACATTTCCGGCGTGGCCCTGGCCATCTCCGCCGGCGGCCCGGGGGCGGTGTTCTGGATGTGGGTCTCGGCGACCGTGGGCATCGCCACCAAGTTCTTTACCTGCAGCCTGGGCGTCATGTACCGCGGCCGCGACGACCTCGGGCGGCTGCAGGGCGGGCCCATGTACATCATCCGCGAGGCCCTCCCCCGGCGCTACTACCCGCTGGCGATCCTCTTTTCCATCGCCGGCCTCATCGGCACCCTGCCGATCTTCCAGGCCAACCAGCTGACCGCCCTGGTGCGGCAGAACTTCCTGCCCGTGGACGCCGCCCCGGGTTACTTCAATCTCGTCGTCGGCTGCACCATCGCCGCGCTGGTGGCGGCGGTGATTTTCGGCGGCCTGCGCCGGGTGGCCGCGGTGGCGGTGGCGCTGCTGCCGACCATGGTGGTGATCTACCTCGCCATGACGCTGCTGGTCCTCGCCCTGCACGCCGGGGAGGTGCCGGGGCTCCTCGCCAGCATCGTGCGCGAGGCCTTCCAGCCGAGCGCGGTCGGCGGCGGCCTGCTGGGCGTGATCCTGATCGGCATCAGCCGCGGCGCCTTCTCCAACGAGGCGGGCGTGGGCACGGAGGTCATGGCCCACGGCGCGGCAAAGACCAACGAACCGGTGCGGGAAGGGCTGGTCGCCATGCTCGGGCCGGTGGCGGACACGCTGGTGGTCTGCACCTGCACCGCGCTGGTCGTGCTGCTGGCGGGGGACTGGCAGGGGTCCGAGGGACTCTCCGGTATCACGCTGACCGCCGGGGCCTTCCGCAACGAGCTGGGCATCCCCGGCGCGGTGCTCCTGGGGGTGGTCACGCTGATCCTCAGCACCACCACGATGTTCACCTGCTGGTACTACGGCGCCAAGTGCTTCGGCTTCCTTTTCGGCGCCCACATCCAGCACCACTTCCGCTGGTTCTACGTGGTCGCGGTGGTCTTCGGCGCCGCGGTCAGCATCGACGTGGTGTTCAACATCATCTCCGGCTGCTACGGCCTCATGGCCATCCCCACGATGATCGTGTCCCTGCGGCTGGCGCCGCGGGTGCGGGCGGCGGCGACGGAGTACTTCCGCCGCCATCCCTACGGGGCGGCCGGCGCGCCATCCCCACGCCGCTAGCGCGCTGTCCGGTAGCTTGAGGCAGATCAAGGAGTTGGCCATGGGCGCCACCCCGCGGGCGATGCTTACCTATACTCGGTAGAAAGAGTCCGTGCCGATGCGCCCGCGCGCACCGGCGGGGGATAATGATGCCGTCGCCCGCTCCCGGCGCCGTGGTCATGGATTGCCGTGGCCTCGATGCGCTCATCGCCGCCCTGCAGACGGAAGGCTACACCACCGTCGGCCCCCGGCTGCGCGACGACGCCGTGGTCTATGGCGAGATCGACAGCACCGCCGACCTGCCTGCGGGCTGCACCGATGTGCAGGCCCCGGGGCATTACCGCCTGCACCGCGACGGGGAACCCGGGTTCTTCCGGCACACCCCCGGCGCCGACAGCTGGAAGCGCTTCTTCTTTCCGCCGCGCCGGCAGACCTGGGCCCTGCGCCTCGACAACGGCGTGTTCCGGCCGGTGAGCGGCGAAGAAACCGTGCCCCGCTACGCCATCATCGGCGCCCGGGCCTGCGAGCTGGCGGCCGTGGCCGTGCAGGACCGGGTCTTCGGCGGGCAGCCGTACCGCGACGACAGCTACCGGGCGCGCCGCGCCGCAGCCTTCGTGGTCGCGGTGCACTGCGGCCAGGCTGCCGCCACCTGCTTCTGCGATGCCATGGGCACGGGACCGCGCTGTGAGCAGGGCTTTGATCTCGCGCTCACCGAGCTGGTGGACGACGAGGGCCACCGCTTCCTCCTGGAGGCGGGCTCCGCGAGGGGCGCCGACCTGCTGGCGGCCCTGCCCACGCGCCCCGCCAGCGCTGCGGAGTGCCGCGCCGCGGCGGCCGCCAGCGAGCGGGCCCGGGCCGGGCAACAGCGGCGGCCGGCGGCCGCGGAGCTGCCGGCCCTGCTCGCGCGCAACCCGGAACACCCGCGCTGGTCGGAGACCGCCGAGCGCTGCCTCGCCTGCGGCAACTGCACGCTCGCCTGCCCGACCTGCTTCTGCAGCGACTTCGAGGACAGCGCCGATCTTGCCGGCGGGGTTGCCGAGCGCTGGCAGCAGTGGAGCTCCTGTTTCAATGCCAGCTTTTCCTATACCCATGGCGGCAGCGTGCGCGGGTCGACGGCGGCGCGCTACCGGCAGTGGCTGACCCACAAGCTGTCCGGCTGGGTCGAGCAGTTCGGCAGTTCGGGCTGCGTCGGCTGCGGCCGCTGCATCACCTGGTGCCCGGTGGGCATCGACATCACCGAGGAAGTCGCGGTGCTCGCCGCGCACGACGGCGAGCGGGCTACCGCGGCGGCGGACAGCGCATGAAGTCCATCGAGACACTGCTCCGGGAACACCCGTTCTTCGCGGGGATGGCGGCGGCGGACATCGCCACGCTGGCCGGCTGCGCCCGCAACGAACAGCTCGAGGCCGGGCAGACCGTGTTCCGCGAGGGCGGCGAGGCCAACCGCTTCTACCTGATCCGGCACGGCCGGGTAGCGCTGCTCACCCACGGCGGCAACCGCGGCTGGCTCACCGTGGAAACGCTGCAGGACGGCGACGTGCTCGGCTGGTCCTGGCTCATCCCCCCCTACCGCTGGCAGTTCGACGCCCGCGCGACCAGCCGGACGCGGGTCACCGCCTTCGACGGCAACTGCCTGCGCGCCACCTGCGAAGCCGACAACCGGCTGGGCTACGACCTCGCCAAGCGCTTCGCCGGCGAGCTGGCCCGGCGCACGGCGGCGACGCGGCTGCAGCTGCTCGACATCTACGGGGGCGACCGTGAACGGGCCTGAGTCCATGCTGCCGCGCCCCTTCC